>DQNX01000023.1 GCA_015658965.1 Gammaproteobacteria bacterium | reverse complement strand
TTGTAGTAGCAGATTTGTGGTGTCGATCAGTTGTGTGGTATCGTCAGTGAAGGGCAAAAACTCTAATAAATAATCAGCAATCTCTTTGCCCACTGGGTGTGTAACCACAAAATCTCTAGTGAGTAAAAATCGCCCAATTTCAGCTTGTTGATCGGTATTGGTGGCACACCACCAAACCAAATCTAGCACTTTTTCATTTAAGTTTTGAGAATTAGCCACAGCAACAACGGCTTCAATATTGCCAATTTTTAGTAGCGACCCTAGATTGCTTGAGCTCACTTGCCCCATCCGCGACCAACGCTTTAAGTAAGAAGGGTAGCCACCCATACTGCCCAGCACTCGAGAGACCAAAAGCTTTTGCACTGCTTGAAGATATTTGCCGCTATCCATATCTGGATTGAGGGTAATCGTCTGTTCTTTTTTGTCTGCCGTAAGACCAACCACCACCAGTTTGTAAACATCAACACGAATGGCTACACAAGTTGAGATGAGCACATTGAGTCGTAGCGTGTCTTCAGGTGTTAGCATTGAGAAGTCTATTGAGCGTTGAGAGTGATTGAGGTTCGATGGCATCTTTAAAGATAACCAGTTGTTCTTTTCCAGCCTCAATTATCACCAAAAATTGAGATTGGTATGCCGGATAAAACCAAGGGTATTGTTGCGTACGGCCGTTATTTTTTGTAATGATTATTTTTGTTTGATCAAGGCTAATCTTTTTAATAGAGTCGGGTCGTGTTAATAACACCCTTTTTGGTAAAAAATAATAAAGCCATACGGATAGGGTGACACTAATAATAGCACTGAGCCAAAAATTATAGAAGAAATGCCAAGCTGAAAATAAGCTTAAAAGGTAAGTGGAAATCGTTAAGACTAAATAGGTTTTAGAGGTTTGAATTCCTAGACTTAATTGCTCAGTCATCATCGCCCAATTCGGTGCCCATTTCACGAGATCGATCAAAAGCAGCACGCATGGCATGAGCAACAATCATCTCAAAATCCTGATCTTGGAACGATTCAATTGCCGCTTGTGTGGTGCCGTTTTTTGAGGTAACTTTTGCCCGCAGTTGGTGGGCTGAATCATCGCTACTGCTGGCCATCATGCTGGCGCCGAGTGCTGTTTGAATGCTGAGTTTTTCAGCGCTTGCCTCGTCCAACCCTAGAGCGACGCCAGCTTTGGCCATGGATTCAATGAGCAAGAAAAAATAAGCCGGACCGCTGCCTGAAAGCGCCGTTACAGCGTCCAGCATTTTTTCATCTTCCACCCACAGACAACTGCCAACCGCGCTGAGTATTTGTCCTGCCAAGGCTTTTTGTTTATCACTAACGGCTTCATTCGCCAGCATCCCAGTTGCGCCTTTGCCTAATAGCGCTGGGGTATTAGGCATGGTGCGTACAATTGCAGTATCGCCGCCGAGCCAGCGATTAATATCGGTGGCTCGCACCCCTGCCGCAATGGAAATAATTAAAGGATTGTGGTTAATATGCTGTTGTAACTCTTTGCAAACGAGAGACAATACTTGCGGCTTGACTGCAAACACAATCACTTCGCATTGGGCGGCTAGCTTGACATTGTCCGTAAAAACCTCAAGGTTAAATTCATCAGCGCGTAGGGATAATAAGGCTGCATCAGTATCGCTTAACTTAATATTTTGCGCACTAAAGCCATTATTAATTAGGCCAGAAATTAGTGCGTAAGCCATATTGCCCGCACCAATAAAACCGATTGTTGTAAGGTTTTGCATTAAAATATCTCGAACGTAGTAGGTTGCATATTCTACCTAAATACTACTCTTTAACAATACAAGGATGACAATGAAAAAATTCAACCCCAAATTAATCATGATTGATGTTGATGGCACTTTAGTCGATAGTGTGCCAGATTTGGCTTATTGTGTTGATGAGCTAATGGTCGCCATGGGTAGAGAAAAATGGGGCGAAGCCAAGGTTCGTCATTGGGTTGGTAACGGCGTGCCAAAATTGGTCGAGCGCTCACTCACAGGCGAGCTAGAAGGCGCAGTTGACAAAGCTGATTTTGACAAGGCTTACCCGATATTTTTAGATTTATACGCTGTCAATACGTCGGGTCGTTCATCATTATATGAGGGCGTTAAAGAAGGCTTGGATTACCTAAAATCTCAGGGCTATACATTGGGCTGCGTTACCAACAAGGCGGAACAATTCACTTTGCCAATTCTAAAGGATCTAGGTATTTTTGATTATTTTGGTATTGTGGTTTCTGGCGATACCTTAGAGAAGAAAAAGCCTGATCCTCTGCCACTGCTTCACAGTGCTGAGTTTTTTGGTATCGACCCTAAAGATTCATTAATGCTGGGTGATTCGGTTAGCGATGTTAAAGCCTCGCGCGCCGCCGGTTTTGAGATTATCTGTATGTCGTATGGCTACAATCACGGCAACGACATTCGCGACACCAATCCTGATTTAGTGATTGACTCAATGGCGCAGCTTAAAGACTATTTATAAAAACGACATAGGTCCTTGCCTATGTCGTTTTAACAAAACAGTAACACTTGAATCTAAGTAAACTATATTGGTATGGATACATTTGATCAACAGCATGTTTGGCATGCTTATGCCAAGACACCAAATCCAGTTGAAAACCACAAAGTGCTTTCAGCGGATGGGGTTTATTTAAATCTAGAAAATAATCAACGCGTGATTGACGGCATGAGTTCCTGGTGGAGTGCCATCCACGGTTACAATCATCCGGTTTTAAATGCGGCGATTACAACGCAACTGGGAAAAATGTCACACGTAATGTTTGGTGGCCTGACACACGATCCAGCTATTACGCTTGCCAAAACCTTGGTTGAATTAACGCCAGATAATTTGACTAAAGTGTTTTTTACCGATTCAGGCTCTGTGGCGGTTGAAGCGGCGCTGAAAATGGCGCTGCAATATTGGCACAATAAAGGCCAAACAGACAAGCAAAAATTCATCGCCGTTCGCGGCGGCTATCATGGTGATACGTTTGGCGCCATGAGTGTCTGCGACCCTGATCACGGCATGCATCATTTGTTTTCAGGTGTTTTGCCAAAGCACTTTTTTGTTAAAAGCCCATCGATGGTGGCAATGGACGAGGCTTTGGACGATTTGAAAGCAATCCTAAAACGCCATGCAAACACCATTGCTGCGATGATTTTAGAGCCCGTGGTGCAGGGCGCTGGCGGCATGCGAATTTATAATCCGCAATACTTGACCAAGGCCAAAGCGCTGTGCAAAACGCACAATGTGTTGTTTATTTTGGATGAAATTGCCACTGGATTTGGGCGCACGGGCGAGCTATTTGCCTTGGAATATGTCGATGTCGAGCCTGATATTTTGTGCCTGGGCAAGGCGCTAACAGGTGGCTATATGACCCTAGCTGCAACGCTGACAACCAATGAAATTTCTAGCGTTGTTGGCGTACTCATGCACGGCCCCACGTTTATGGCCAATCCACTGGCGTGCAGTGTGGCGAATGCCAGTATTGATTTATTATTAAATTCGCCTTGGCAAGATAATATTGCCGATATTGAAGCCATCTTAAATCGCGAATTATCGCCATTACGCGCTGAAGATAATGTGGCTGACGTGCGGATTTTGGGCGCTATTGGCGTGGTAGAATTAACCCAAGAAATCGATGTAGAAAAAGTTCAAAAGCTATTAATTGATCAAGGTGTTTGGCTCAGACCGTATGGCAAACTGCTCTACACCATGCCGCCATTTACCATTAGCAAGCAAGAGTTGTTGAGCGTCACTAATGCCATCAAGGCGGTTATCAAGGAAGGCTGTTAATCATTAATCAATCGGATCCACATCCAAATACCAGCGCAAACCACTTTTAATTTTTATCTTGCTTACGTGCTGATTAAAAGTGGCTAGCATTTGGTGCAGAGCTTTTCTGTCGTTTGACTGTAAATACAAATTGAAATAATAATAATCCGCCTTTTTTTCAATTGAATTGGCCACCGGCCCCCAAATTTCCACCGACTCCATCTTAATGCGTTTGAGCAGACCGGCTACTTCGCGCAAAAAGTCCTCAGCATTCTGTTTGTTTTTGGCATTCGCGCATAATAAGGCTTGGTGAGAAAATGGTGGCAACATTGCGCTATGGCGTTGTTTGAGCAAATTACTGGCAAACTGTGTATAACGAGACGACAGCACATAGCTGAAAATTGGATGATCGGGATAACGCGTTTGAATAATCACTTCGCCTTGTTCGGTGTTTCTACCAGCACGTCCAGAAACTTGAATTAACAGCTGTGCCAAATGTTCTGTTGCACGAAAATCGAGCGACAATAAGCCCGCATCGATATCCAAAATACTCACCATCGCCAAATTGGAAAAATCATGACCTTTGGCGAGCATTTGCGTGCCGACAATAATGCAGGGCGCGCCTGAGTTGATTTGCTCTAAATGCTCGGCAAAGGCTTTTTTGCGTCGTGTGGTGTCTCGATCAATGCGAATGATGGGCGTGTTAGAAAAGTGCGAGCTAAGTGTTTCTTCTAGTCGCTCAGTGCCATAGCCCAATACTTCTAAGCTTGGCTGTTTGCAATCAGGGCAGGTTTGCTCCGGCATTTTTTCATCGCCACAGTGGTGGCATTTGAGGCGGTTAATGTGGCGATGATAAATCATGCCTGAATCACAATGGTCACATTCAGCCTTCCAACCACACTCTGTGCAAAAGTAAACCGGCGCATAGCCACGGCGATTGATAAACAACATAACTTGCTTGCCTTTGTCAAGATATTGCTGCATTTTTTCAATCAGTAAGGCAGATAACGCACCACCAGAATGTTGGCGCATATCGATTAAATTGACTTTGGGCAAGACAGCACCGCCAGCACGCTGTGTGAGTGTGAGCCGAGTGATTTTTATATCCATCACATTTTTGAGTGTTTCTAGTGAAGGTGTTGCCGTGCCTAATACCAGCGGAATGTTGGCTTGTCTGGCGCGAATAAAACACAAGTCTCTGGCGGAATAACGAAAGCTCGATTGTTGTTTGAATGAACCATCATGTTCTTCGTCAATGACAATCAAACCCAGATTTGGCATCGGTGCAAAAATGGCGCTTCGAGTGCCAAGCACCACACCGGCTTCGCCATTTTTAGCCATTAAATAAGCATCGAGTTTTTGGGTTTCATTCAGTTGTGAATGGATGGCGACCACGCGAGTTTCTAAGCGCGATTCAAAACGAGTAATCATTTGTGGGGTTAGCCCAATTTCAGGCACCAATACCAGTACCTGTTTGCCTTGGTTTAATAGGGCTTGAGTAATATGTAGGTAAACTTCGGTCTTGCCACTGCCAGTCACACCGTGTAATAAAAACCCGTGATAGTTTGCTTGAGACTTGAGCACTTCGTCAATCGCATGAGACTGTTCATCCGTGATTTGGTAATCAGGCGTTTCAGTGGCTATCGATAATCCAGTGACTTTTTTAATTTTTGCTGGTTTGCCAAGACGCAGGTTTTTAGGCAGTGCAGCTGAGATTACCTCGCCTATCGGATGGTGATAATATTGCGCCGACCAAAATAAAAAATCCAAAATTGGCTTGTCAAGTATAGGCACATCGTCCAGCACCTCTTCAACTGATTTAAGTTTGTCAAAATCACTTTTGTCTTTAATTGCCAGCACGATGCCCACCACTTTCTTGCGAACAAAAGGTACTTTAACCCGCGCACCAACTCTCACTTCGACATCACACAGATAATCAAAAGTCTTATTCAATGGGATGGGTATTGCAACTTCAACAATTGCCATTAAGGGCTAAATTTATTTGATAAAATGTCATTTTATTCTTAAAAACCCGACAATGGTTGTTATTCAAAACAGTATTAAAGACACTTTGATCAACGAAGAGGCGCTAACCAATACGTTGCAACAAGTGATTAACGACCTTGGCAAGGGCGAGAGCGAACTATTGATTCGTCTGGTTGATCAAAATGAAATTCAAAATCTCAATAAAACTTATCGCCATCAAGATAAACCCACTAACGTGTTGTCGTTCCCCAGTGATTTGCCGATTGAGATTGACGAAGCGATTTTAGGTGATGTGGTGATTTGCACCCAAGTGGTTACGCAAGAGGCAAAAGCGCAAAATAAGAGGTTTGATCATCATTTGATACATATGGCTATTCATGGCACGCTGCATTTGCTCGGTTATGATCACATTGAGGAAGATGAGGCGCAGCAGATGGAAAATTTAGAAATAAAAATTTTGGAAAAAATCAAAATCGCCGATCCTTATCAATAATTAGCCATTAATCAGAGTGATTCATGCGCCCCAATCGCTCCATCGCGCGTAATTCATCATCAATATAGTACATTTTGAGTGAACTTCGCTCCCAAGGTGGTATTCCAGCTTCTTGTAAGACCTTTTTGAGCGATTGTGAATGTGTTTTTCCGGGTAATATGATGCGCTGACCTTCGGCTCGATAGCGAATGGAAAAATTGGGTAAATTTTCAAAATCGGCATGAATTGGGCATTTTTCCAAATTTTTAGGTTGATTATTGTTAATAAAATACAATTGCGACTGATAACGTCTAACTTCAAACTGATCCCAGCAAACCAAAGGATTGGCATCTTCTTTGGCGGACAACAAATCGAGAATTTGCATCATTACTTTGTCAGATGGTGCAAGAAAACCCAAGTTTGATAGTTGATAACGAATAACGTTCTTCACTCGATAAGCATCAAGTTGCATCAGACGAGTCGTGCTAAGCCTGTGATCACTGTTAATCAGTTGTTGTTCTTGTATATCAATCTCAGCTAAAGTTCGAGTCAGTTGCAAGGCTTCAGATTGATGTTTTGCGCTTCGAGAAAGGGTTTTTGCCAAATTTTTATAAGCAGTTTCCAGTTTCGGAATGATGTCTAATCGCAGAAAATTTCGTCGGAAATTGGTATTGGCATTGCTGTCATCTTCAACCCAAGATAAACGATTGTCTTTAGCGTACTGAACAATTTCCGATTTTTCGATATCAAGTATTGGCCGGTAATGAATGCCTTTTCCCAAAGTTTTTGATCTGGGCATTGAGGCCACCCCCGCCACGCCAGCGCCACGAAAAAGCTGCAATAAAAG
>DQNX01000114.1 GCA_015658965.1 Gammaproteobacteria bacterium | reverse complement strand
TAGTTTACCTACATGGAACAAAGTAGAGCTTGAAGGTATGAGCTTAACTGCTCGTTGGGATATGAGTGCAAACACGAGTATTAAATACGTTGCAGCAACAAGAGAGAGCTATTCACCAACTAACATCGACTTTGATAATACCTCTTTACCTATTTTTGATGTTCCAGCCATTTATGACGATGAACAAACCACGCATGAGTTGCAGCTAAATCACAGTGGCGATAACTACAAATTAGTATCGGGCTTATATTACTATGATGGTGAATCGTGTGGCCAGTTTGAAGCAATATTAGGTGTGCTTGGTCAAAGTTTAGGTGCCCCAGGACTTACGCGTGAAGTAAGCGGTTGCAGCAATTCCACCAGTAAAGCGGCTTATATACAAGGAAGCTACGACTTTGATGAAAAATGGTCAATGACACTTGGCGCTCGCTATACCAAAGACAGCAAAGAAGCGATTGTAAATAATGGTCTTATTTTTGACATTGTTTACCCTGATTCAGGTTGGATCCCGGGTTATGTTCGCCCAGAAGGACAACTCGTGCCTACGGTACTAGATGACAGCGAAGATTGGTCACGCTTTACGCCTCGTGCGGGTGTTGAATATCAATATAATAACGACGTCATGTTTTTTGCTAGTTACTCGCAAGGGTTTAAGTCAGGGACATTTAATCCACGAGCTACAACAGCAGAACCTGCAGCAAGGCCCGAAGTGGTTGACTCTATTGAGTTAGGCATGAAAAGCGAATGGAATGATAATTTACGCGCAAATTTAACTGTATTCACACTTGATCATAAAGACCGTCAGTACATATCGGTATTACCCGGTGACAGCGCCGCCGATTTAAACCAGCGCTTAGGTAATATTGGCGAGTCTAAGTCTGATGGCGTTGAATTAGAACTTAGCTATGTTGCAAACGATGCACTAACTTTTGACGCGTCAATAGGTTACATCGACAGTAGTTTTGAAAATGTAATTGATACCAATCCTGATACCGGTGAAACATTTGATAAATCAGACCGTTTTAGTGTTTCAAACACCCCAGATCTAACTTTTAACTTGGGCGCTACCTATCGTTTATACACAGAAATGGGCGACTTCGTTATAAATGGTAATTATTACCATCGCGGTGATTATGCGTTATTCGAAGAAGATAGCCTCTTAACACAAGACGCCTACGGATTATTAAATATTGGTGTTACTTGGTACAGCGCAGATGGCCATTGGACTGCGGGTATTTATGGTAAAAACCTAACCGATGAAGAATACATGATTGGTGGTTATCAGTTCGTGGCTCCTGACCCATCAGATCCAACTGATACCAGCAAATACACACCGGGTCTTGGTGGCGATAATACCTTAATTGGTTATTACGGTGACCCCCGCACAATATCACTCACTGTGGGCTATCGTTTTTAAAATTTAATATCACTAGGGCCTGTTGACCTTTGCGGATTGAAATTTGTTCAAACTAGGGGCTATTTTAATCGCGGCGCGAGGTTTGTAACCTAGTGGGCTAAGTAAAAACCGAGCAACAAAGAGTAAATCGCCCCTCG
>DQNX01000093.1 GCA_015658965.1 Gammaproteobacteria bacterium | reverse complement strand
TTGGAGCTGGTGTTTTTTTCAACACCTTCAAGCATTTTTTCTAAATCACTAATACTTGAGGTAATCATTACTTCGCCGTCTTCAGTTTTTTTCGGTTCTTTGTTCGTATCTGTCATATTGTCCTATTGGCAAAAGTCATTGATTACTTGATTTAAAAGCGGGACCCGATAGTCATCACAGATAAATGCGTCGCCTAATTCTTTTAGCAAAATCAGGCGAATATTACCATCAATTACTTTCTTATCAACTGACATTGCTGCCATAAAATCAGAAGCAGTAATTTTACCGCTAATGGAGGTTGGTAAATTAGCTTTTTCTAATAAATGTTGAATTTCATTAACCTCATCAACGTCTAAATAACTCTCAAGTTGAGAAAGTTTTGCCGCCATCAACATGCCCACTGAAATTGCCTCACCATGCAGATAATTACCATAACCTAACGTATTTTCAATCGCATGACCAAAGGTGTGTCCAAAATTCAACAATGCGCGCTTGCCGGCTTCTAATTCATCTTGCGCCACGATATTGGCTTTATCTTCACAAGATTGATACACAGCTTCAATAATCAAGTCCTTATCTCTGGCCATTAGTCCATCAATGTTATTTTGTAAATAATGCAAGAAATCAGTATTGCCTAATAAGCCATATTTAATCACTTCGGCCATACCCGCTGAATATTGGCGATTATCTAGGGTGTCTAATGTGTCCACATCAATCACCACGCACTTTGGCTGATGAAATGCGCCAATCATGTTTTTACCCAACGTATGGTTAACGCCAGTTTTGCCACCCACGCTTGAATCTACTTGTGACAATAAAGTCGTGGGAATTTGAATAAAACTAACCCCACGTTGATAGCTTGCTGCAGCAAAGCCTGTCATATCACCAACCACACCACCACCCAAGGCAACGAGCGTACAAGACCGATCAAAACGTGCTTCTAATAGTGCGCTAAAAATTAAGTTAACCGTGTCTAGGGTTTTGTATTGTTCGCCATCAGGCAAAACCACTGTTGAAATTTGATAATCGCCCAACAAAGATTTGACTTGCTCTAGGTAAAGCGGTGCAACGGTGGTGTTGGTGACAATCATCACTTGCTTGCCACTGATGTGTTTTGTTAATAACTCAGCCTGAGAAAGCAAACCTTGGCTGATGTAAATCGGGTAAGATTTTTCAGCTAAATCAAGGCTGAGCGTTCTCACGCGTAAGCCCTTTTTTCACCCTTGCCATCGATATTTTCAACACATCGACCACACAACTCAGGGTGCCCAGTATGACTGGCCACATCTTCGCGATGATGCCAACAACGAACACATTTTTCATGTTCACTTTTTGAAACCTTAATCATCACCCCTGCTCCCGCCTCAATACAATCCTCTGTCTGTTCGCTGATAGGGTGAATTCTAGCATAAGAGGTGATAAATACAAAACGCAGTTCATCTCCCAATCTGGACAACGATTGGTAAATTTTATCCGCACAATAAACATCGATTTCAGCGTCGAGTGAAGAGCCAATAATCTTGTCAGCGCGCATGCCTTCCATTTGTTTGCGAATGGCTGGGTTGATTTGACGCGCAGTTTCAATCGATTCGTTTTCATAACCCACACTCAAGCCTTGATACCATTCCTGCAAGAAAATACTCTGGTCGGTATCGGCCTCAATGGTTTGCCAAATCTCTTCTGCTGTAAATGATAGCACCGGTACTAACCAGCGAACCATGGCTTGGGTAAGATGATAAAGGGCGCTTTGTGCACTGCGTCTTGCCAACGAGTTTTCAGCGGTGGTGTATTGACGATCTTTAATAATATCTAAGTAAAACCCGCCCAAATCATTGGTACAGAAATTTAAAATCAACTGCATGATGTGGTGGAAATTGTATTCCTTGTAACCTTGCAAAACTTGCACTTGTAAATCAGCTGTTTTAGACATAATCCATTTGTCTAAATCAAGCATGTCTTCCTGCTTAACCAAATGTTGAGTAACTTCAAAACCTTGCATATTCGCCAACATAAAGCGAATGGTGTTACGAATACGGCGGTATGAATCAGCACTGCGTTTTAAAATTTCATCTGAGACGGTCATCTCGCCGGTATAGTCTGTTGAGGCAATCCATAAGCGCAAGATATCGGCACCAAGATTGTTCACCACTTTTTGTGGCGACATAACATTACCCACCGATTTACTCATTTTTTTGCCGTCTTTGTCCACGGTGAAACCGTGTGTTAGCACTTGTCTATAAGGTGCTTTGCCATTAATGGCGCAAGATGAAATCAGTGAAGATTGAAACCAGCCACGGTGCTGATCAGAGCCCTCTAAATACAAGTCAGCCACAGCAGACAAGCCCTCTCTGGCCTTTAATACTGCATAATGAGAAACACCTGAATCAAACCAGACATCAAGGGTGTCGGTGGTTTTGTCGTAATCAGCGGCGTCTTCAGTTAAGAAATCTGTAATGTCAGATTCAAACCATGCTTCAATACCACCTTGTTCAATTTTGGCAGAAACTTCAGCAAATAAGGCTTTGGTGTTAGGGTGTAATTCGCCGGTTTGTTTGTGTACAAACAAGGTAATTGGCACACCCCAAAATCGTTGGCGAGAAATACACCAATCTGGGCGATTACCGACCATGAGCTCAATGCGTTTTTTACCCCAATCTGGAATCCATTCTACCTTCGGAATCTCGATATTGACATTGTCTCTCAAGCCATTTTGTTGCATAGAGATAAACCACTGCGGCGTCGCTCTAAAAATAACCGGTGCTTTATGACGCCAACAATGAGGGTATGAATGCTCTAACGACTCATGTTTCACCAGGGTGTTACTGTTTTCAAGAATTTCAACCACCGAGGCATTTGCCTTAAAAATAAATTGTCCACCTAAAAGCTCAGTATCTTTAAAAAATACCCCACGCCCATCGACTGGACAATCTACTGGCAAATTGTACTTCAGCCCGACCACATAGTCTTCTTGGCCGTGCGCTGGCGCCGTATGTACTGCACCCGTACCCGCTTCAGTGGTGACGTGATCGCCTAAAATAACTGGCACTTGTTTGTCATAAAATGGGTGTTGAACGATTAACCCTTCAATCTCACTGCCTGAAAAAGTCTGTTCACTAATGCTGGCATTTTCAATGCCGTAACGTGAAAGTGCATTCTCGGCCAAAGCTTGTGCCAACAAATAATACTCATTACCAACATCGGCCAATACATACTCTAAATCGGGGTGTAATGCCACGGCTTCATTGGCAGGTAACGTCCAAGGCGTGGTGGTCCAAATAACCAGCGATACTGGTTTATCAACACCGAACAATGAATCATCAACGAATTTGAATTTAACATCGATGGCATCGGAGCGTTTGTCTTGATATTCAACTTCAGCCTCAGCTAATGCCGAACCACACTCGGTGCACCAATGCACCGGTTTAAAGCCTTTAGACACATGGCCATTTTCAACAATCTCACCGAGTGCTCGAACAATATCGGCCTCATATTTAAAGTCTTTAGTCAGATAAGGATTGTCCCAATCGGCTAAAATTCCCAAACGTTGAAAATCAAGTTTTTGCTTGGCGACTTGAGTGTCGGCGTATTTGCGACATTCAGCTCTGAAAGTGTTGGCATCAATCTTAACCCCGACTTTGCCTTTTTTCTTTTCAACATTAAGCTCAATGGGTAAGCCATGGCAATCCCAGCCAGGTACGTACGGCGCATCAAAACCAGATAAAGATTTTGATTTAACAATCATGTCTTTTAAAACTTTATTAACCGCATGGCCAATATGAATATCGCCATTTGCATACGGAGGGCCATCGTGCAAGATAAATTTAGGCTTGCCTTGATTATGCTCACGAATGCGTGCATATAGGTTATCGTCTTGCCATTTTTGTAAGAAACCACCCTCTCGGTTAGCAAGGTTTGCCTTCATTGCAACCTTGGTTGCGGGTAAATTTAAAGTGGATTTATAATCAGCCATTAACGCTTAAAAAATAATAGATTAAAAATGCAATTATACTAGAGCACGTCTAGTGTTTGAGCGCCTAAAATGGCTATTTCAACTTGACCGATCGAAGTAATAAATTAACCTGTCCAGGCTTAAGATAATCAAATTGATTGGCTCTGAGTCGCTCTGGCAGTCGAATTTCACCAAAACGCACACGGATTAAGCGTGATACTTTGAAGCCTAACGCCTCCCAAAGACGTCTAACTTCGCGCTTTCTACCCTCTTTAAGCACCACCTTATACCAACGATTAGCACCTTCACCACCGCCTGCAGTAACACGATTAAATTTGGCAAAGCCATCATCAAGCTCAATCCCTTCAGTGAGTTTTTTCAAATCTTCTTGCTCTACTTGACCAAGCACACGCACCGCATATTCACGATCAATTTGTGAAGATGGGTGCATGAGTTTATTGGCCAAATCACCGTTATTGGTAAATAGCAACAAGCCCGAAGTATTAAGGTCTAAACGCCCCACCATCACCCAGCGTGATTCTTTGGGTAATAAGTCGTAAACACTCTTGCGCCCCTCTTCATCTTTGTTGGAGCAAATAACGCCAGCCTGCTTGTTAAGAATCAAGACTTTAGTTTCTTCTTCGCTATAACGCTCAAGGTCAATTGTTCGGCCGTCAATTTTTACCCTATCGGTAATGTTGCATTTATCGCCAATATTGGCCGTCTTGTTATTAACCTCAATACGACCTTGTTCAATTAGACGCTCTGCCCAACGACGTGAGCCATAACCAGCAGTAGCAATAAGTTTTTGTAATCTTTCAGTCATATTTAATTTAAGGTAAGTTTAAAAAAGTACGGGGCAAGGCCTCGTACTTTTTTTAGTAAGTAATACCCATGGCTTCACGAACTTCGCTCATGGTTTCTTTAGCAATATGGCGCGCTTTTTCAGAGCCTTCATGGATGATTTGTTTGATTAATTCAGGGTCAGCCTGATACTTAGCGATACGTTCTTGCATAGGCATTAGTTCGGCTATCATTGCATCAATCACTGGTTGTTTGCACTCAACACAGCCCATTTTTGCTTTAGTACAACCATCGACCACCCATTCACAAGTCGATTCATCGGAATACACTTTGTGCAATTGCCATACTGGGCACTTTTCCGGATCGCCCGGATCGGTTAGTTTTACACGTGCAGGATCTGTTGGCATGCGCCTAACCTTGAGTTCTATCTCCTGCGCACTGTCACGTAAAGAAATGGTATTGCCATAAGATTTGCTCATCTTTTGCCCATCCAAACCTGGCATTTTTGAGGCTTTAGTGAGTAAAGATTTTGGTTCTGGGAGGATGATTCTGCCCACGCCTTCAATATATCCTGAAAGCCTTTCTCGATCACCCAGCGTGATATTTTGTTGTTGTTGCAACAGGGCTTGTGCCTTTATTAAGGCTTCACCATCACCAGTTTCTTGGTAAGCTTTGCGTAAAGATCGGTAAGATTTCGCTTGTTTTTTGCCCATCTTAGTAACGGCGGCTTCAGATTTTTCTTCAAAGCCTGCTTCACGCCCATAAAGATAATTAAAACGTCTGGCCACTTCACGCGTGAGTTCCACATGAGCAACCTGATCTTCACCCACGGGCACCAAACTGGCTTTATACATCAAGATATCTGCACTTTGCAATAGCGGGTAACCCAAAAATCCATAAGTACCAAGGTCTTTAGTTTTAAGCTTTAACTGTTGGTCCTTATACGAAGGCACGCGCTCCAACCAAGAAAGTGGCGTAGACATGGATAATAGCAAATGCAGTTCGGCATGCTCAGGTACTTTTGACTGGACAAAAATCGTGGCTGTATTGGGGTTAATACCTGCTGCCAGCCAATCAACCACCATTTCTATGACATTGGTTTCAAGGTCAATTTTGTCAGCATAATGGGTGGTAAAGGCGTGCCAATCTGCCACAAAAAAATAAGAGTCGTACTCATTTTGAAGCGCTATCCAGTTTTTTAAAACCCCGTGGTAATGGCCCAAATGTAGTCGGCCTGTAGGCCGCATGCCGGATAAAACTCGATTGTCTTGCATTGAAATTGAACGTTGAATTAATTAAATTGCATTATACCAAGGCTGATGCTTATATATTGCGTGATTGTGCGATAAGCGCAAGCCCATCGAGTACTAAATTTGGCTCAATCGCCACCGGGTATTTTAATCTCAGCGCAATCATCTTGGCATCGCCACCGGTTAATAGGATTTTCAAATTAGATAAATTTTGCTGATGCTGCTCAATTTGCGCATTAATTACGCTCATCAACATCTGTGCTGTGCCAAATGCCCAGCTGTCCGTCGTATTATCAGCGGTTGAATTTAAAACCAGATTTTTTGAATCACTGGAAAATGGCGCAAAACTACGACGCAAAACCCCCAGCCCTGGCATGATTAGTCCGCCTTGGTGTTCGCCATTCGCAAGCACCAAGTCAAAGGTCAAGGCACTGCCCGCATCAATGACTAATAAATCTTGATTTGGATTTTTATCAACCGCAGCAATCATTACCAAAAAACGATCAACCCCCAAATCCTCAGGCGCTTCATAGGCCGATTTGAAGTTTTTAAAGCTTGCCTGGGATTTGGCAAATATCACATTATCAAGCCCCACTAATAAAGCCTTATCACCCACACAGCTAACAAAAACCAGATCAGCTTCAGGTAATAATTCAATTGTAAAATCCGCCATTAGACGAGAATCATAACCTCCTTCAAAATGCCATTTGACCGCTGTATTGCCAATATCTAAAAATAAATCACTCATGCTCACAGTTTAAATGCAATCACCTCAGAGGTTTGTATTTTTTATAAACCCTAAACTTTTAGAACGGGTATTTATTTCCAATAAATAACTGAATTCAATCTACCCGACAACGAAGAAGTTGGGCAAAAGACAACCCCTAGAGGCCGTTGATTAGAATGTGCGTATAGATACTTGCCGCATAACCCAGAGCAATCACCGGCATCCATTTAAGATGCGAGGCAAAAGTATACAGACCTTTTGATTGCCCCATCAGCGCTACGCCGGCGGCGGAGCCGACCGAAAGCAAACTACCACCGACGCCTGCGGTTAGGGTGACTAACAACCACTGACCTTCTGACATGACTGGATTCATGGTTAGTACGGCGAACATTACTGGGATATTGTCTATTACCGCTGATAACAAGCCGATCAAAATATTGGCATACGTTGCGCCGAGTGTGGTGTACATCGCCTCGGAAGTCAGAGTGAGATAGCCCATAAAACCTAAGCCACCAATGCTTAAAATCACACCAAAGAAGAATAATAAAGTATCCCACTCTGCGCGGCCGACTTTATTAAACACATCAAAGCCCTGCGCTTGAGTTTTTAGCTCACTACGGCGGATAAAGTATGCCGCAATCATTAGGAAGCTTAAGCCTGTCATCATGCCCATGACGGGTGGTAAATGCAAGAAGCCATGAAAACTAACAGCGGTTGCAATGGTCACCATAAATAGCATCACAATAAGGATTCCACCTTTTTTAATACTGATTAATTCCAATCGCTCAGCTGCCGTTTCATTGTTAATGGCAAAGTGCATGATCGCCGCTGGCACGACAAAGTTAATCAGTGATGGAATAAATAACGTAAAGAAATCGCTAAAGTCTAACAGGCCTTTTTGCCAAACCATCAGCGTGGTTATATCACCAAACGGGCTGAATGCACCGCCAGCATTGGCCGCCACCACAATATTAACAAAGGCAATTGAGACAAATCGTGGGTTATTCGCGCCTACTGCCATCACCACTGCACCCATAATCATCGCGGTGGTTAAGTTGTCCGCTACGGGAGAAATGAAAAAAGCCAAAAACCCTGTCAGCCAAAACAACTGTCTAAAAGTAAAACCTTTATTGATCAGCCAAACTTTTAAAGATTCAAACACGTTGCGCTCGCGCATCGCCTCAATGTAAGTCATGGCAACTAATAAGAATAAAAACAGCTCAGAATATTCCAAAATGTTATGACGCAAGGCAATTTCAGCCGCAAGTGGCAACCCTTGTTGAGCATACACCCAACCAATCAAGGCCCAAATAATGCCCGCCACCAAAATAACCGGCTTGGATTTTCTAAAGCAAGTGAACTCTTCCACCATCACCAGAACATACGCCAGTGCAAATAACCCCAACGCCATGTAACCCACCCAATGGCCAGTTAAGTCAAGTACCTCTATATTTGGACTGGTTGCAAATGCAAAAGTAGGTAATAACGTGGTGAGTAATAATAAAAACTTAATCATGAATCCTGGTTAGGCATGCACCTTGAGCATCATTAAGGGTGATTTTTTCATCTTCATGGGCAATTTCAATCGTTGCCAGACATAGAGATTTATCATCTATTTTTACACAGCGCACAACAATACCAGAAGCTTTAGCGGAATTTGAACCTGAAACAAGCAACTTATCGCCTATATTAATATCACTATCACACTCAAAAACCCGCATTCGACGCTTTGATTTTCCCAAATAATGCAGGCGTGCAACCACCTCCTGACCCGGATAGCAACCTTTAGTGAAATTTACACCCACTTCATCAATATCGAGATTTAATAGCTGCGGTACAAACACCTCGGAGGTGTCCAGAGTTACCTCAGCCACACCATTTTCAATACAAGCTTTTTTCCAAGCACTCTCATCAGCCAACTCAAGCTCATCAACCGATTCTACCAAAGCAACTGATTGCTGATCATTCAACCTGAAAACTGAAAAGCCTTGCTTGTCATCGGAAAAATTCTCATCAACCAAACCCAGCTGAATCAACGCATCACTCACATCCTTAATCTGTACATCCGACATCATCTTAAACATCGTTAGTTTTTGCACCACAATGGCTTTCAAATCGCCCGGGAAAGATAAGTAATAATCATCCACACGCTTCATCACCCAAATCAGCGCAATAATCTTACCCTGATGTTGGCAATATGCATTCATCTGAACTGCACCTTCGTCTAGTGCATTGATATCATTAGAAAATTGACCTTGTAAAAAACTTTGCACTTCACTACCACTAAGTTTTAATAAAGTACGATCAGTTATTTGAGAAATCATAATTAATAGCTTAAATTTTAAAACACCTATTTTAAACCAATTTTCGGCAGACGAAAAAAAACCCCCAACCAAAGTTGAGGGTTTTAGATTGCTGAACTTATTACTAAGTCAGCATCAGGTTTTAATCGCTAGATTAGAACGTGAATGCAACCTTAGCTGATAATACTGCGTCAGCTGTACCCTTCTTAGATACAGTGTAAGCAACACCATTACGTTTCATAGTAGCTTTATTAGTTCTATCGCCACCTTTAACAGCGTATGACTTAAAAGTTACACCGCTAGCAGCAATAACGATACCAGATGCAGTATCTGTAGCACCCATTGATGAAATGTCACCGAAGATACCGTCGTTTTGGTTAGCATCGCCTTCAACTTTAACGTATGTCACTGTTGCACCACCTACTGTAGTACCAATTGCGTATGACTTAGCAGCTGTTGAGTTTTCAACATCAATTGAAAAACCACCAACGTTACCACCAATAGTTACGAAACGTGCAGCAGCATCACCAGCGTTTTCAACTTTAACGTCAAAACCAGCAACTGAACCAACTAAATGCATTTGAGCGTTCTTATCACCACCAGTACCTGTTGTAGCCATAACAGTAATACCACCTATAGTTTTAGAAGCTACTAGGCCAAAAGCAGATTTTTTGTAAAGATTACCGTTACCTACTTGATGCTTAACTGTACCAGCTGAAAGTGAAACACCTTCGACAGTTGTAGAAACAGAAACATTAGCAAATGTAGCATTACCATCTTGCATGTTATTCAATGCAGCTTTAAAAGAACCTGCTGCAAATGTACCCTTGATAGCAAGATCTACATCAACAGAAGAAGTTCCTGTAGAAGCAAATTTAAGGTTACCTTTACCAGATAAAGAGATGTCAGCCATAGCAACTGAAGTCATTGAAACTGCAACTGCAGCGATTAATAATTGTTTTTTCATTTTAAAACTCCTAAATTTTTTAAGATATGCAAGATTATTCTTGCGTTTTTTCTCAACAGAGTTGTTGAGATAATCCGTATTATACGGATATGAATTTAAAAG
>DQNX01000057.1 GCA_015658965.1 Gammaproteobacteria bacterium | reverse complement strand
TAAAGTTCTTGCATAAAGATTGCATCGGCTTCACGTAGGATGTTGGCATATTCTTCTTTGACTTGCCCTAAGATACGCACACCTAAGCCTGGGCCTGGGAATGGATGACGATAAAGCATGTGGGCAGGGATACCAAGTTTCACGCCAATGGTGCGAACTTCATCTTTAAATAGCTCTCTGAGCGGCTCAACCAGTTCAAACTTTAAATCGTCTGGTAGTCCGCCGACATTATGGTGTGATTTAATCACTTTGGTTTTGCCAGATGCGGCACCGGCTGATTCGATTACATCAGGGTAAATGGTGCCTTGGGCTAAAAATTTAATATCATCAAGGTCTTTGGCTTCCTCTTCAAATACTTCAATAAAGGCGCCACCAATTAACTTGCGTTTTTTCTCAGGGTCTGCTTCATCGGCTAGTGCATCATAAAACTTTTTCTGAGCATTAGAGCGAATGACTTTAACACCCATATTGTCAGCGAAGGTTTGCATGACTTCATCGCCTTCATTGAGTCGAAGCAAGCCATTATCTACAAACACACAAGTGAGTTGATCGCCAATGGCTTGGTGAAGTAGTGCAGCAACTACAGACGAATCTACACCGCCTGATAGGCCTAAAAGCACATTACCATCACCAATCTGATCTTTAAGGCTTTGAACAAGGTCAGTAATAATATTCTCAGTGGTCCAGTTCTTTTCACAGCCACAGATGCCACTGACAAAACGATTAAGTATGTGTTTTCCTTGTTTAGTATGCGTAACTTCTGGGTGGAATTGCAAACCATAATAGTGTTTATTGCTATTGGCAAAACCAGCAATAGAGCAATTATCGGTTGATGCGATGATTTTAAAACCCTCTGGCAATTCGTTGACTTCAATGCCATGACTCATCCATACGTCTAGAAGTGCATTACCCATGGCATGCGTCTCATCGCGTAAGTCGGTAAATAGGTGGCATTCTTCATCTATACATTTAATTTGTGCAAAACCGTATTCATGTTTATCAGCAGAACTTGCCTGGCCACCGAGTTGCATCGCCAGGGTTTGCATGCCGTAGCAAATGCCCAAAATTGGCACACCTAAATCAAATACGATTTGCGGCGCTCTAGCGGAATCATCGGTGGTAACGGTATCAGGCCCACCCGATAGAATAATACCTTTGGGGTTGAAATCTTTGATAAGGGCCACATCTACATCGTAAGGAAATAATTCACAGTAGACGCCAATTTCACGCACGCGACGTGCAATGAGCTGGGTATATTGGGAACCAAAATCAAGAATTAAGATTTTATCGCTGTGAATATTTGTCATAATAGTACCATCGTTATTTAAACCTTTATAGAACTTACTATTTTAATGAAAATTTTAGACCGCTACCTTATTAAAACACTACTGAAATATTCTATATCTGTCATGGTAATTTTGGTGGGTATTTTTGCATTCTTTAAGTTTATAGAAGAAGTGGGCGATATTGGGCGAGCAAGCTACACTTTAGTTGATGCGCTGGCTTATATTGGGTTATTAGTGCCTTCAATCACTTATATGCTCTCATCACTCATTATTTTGTTGGGCGTTATTTTGGGTTTGGGTTATTTGGCTTCTAATAGCGAGCTTATCATTATGCGAGGTGCGGGTATTTCAGTAACAGAGATTACCAAAATCACACTCAAGATTAGCGTTGCGTTTACTGCAATAATGATCATATTTGGTGAGTTTGTGGTGCCGATATCCTCTAATTATGCCGAACAATATCGAGCCCAAGCACTAGGACAAAGGGTTGTTACTTCCAATCAACAGGGTTTCTGGATTAAAGACAATCATTATTTTATTCATGTTGATCAAAACATAGACGGTAAGGTTTTTAATAATGTGACGTTAATTAAGTTGAAAAACGCTGGCGAATTGGACTCGGTGGTTTTTAGTCAAAAAGCAGATTTTGATGGTCAACTTATTAAGTTGAAACGCTCAGATGTTTATCAAATAGACACCAGCGAAAAGATTGCAGTATTAGACAAGCAAATATTACAAAAATATACCACCGAGGTGGCCTTTGACCAAGGGCTAATCCAATCACTCAAAAAAGAGCCTAAAAGTTTGTCAACCTGGCAATTGTTTAAGCAAGTTAGTTTTTTATCAAACAACGGCCTATCTGCTGGCGCGCATGAGGTGGAATTGTATTCAAGATTGATGAAGCCCTTTACTCTAATAGCAATGATTATTTTATCGATTCCCTTTGTATTTGGCTCATTAAGAGATGCGACATTGGGTCGAAAGATTTTTATGGGCGTGGTTATCAGTCTATTTTTTGAATTATCCTCAAGAATTGGCGGTATGTTGTCGCTGAGATTTGATTTAAACCATCTATTGAGCGCCTCTTTGCCAACCGCTGCTGTTATGGTGTTGGCAATATTAATGCTGTACCGGACAGCCACTCGATAATATGGATAAAACACTAACCCAAACTGCCAAGCCCAAAATTAAACAACCCAAACGTTTTCAAGTGTTACTGCTGAACGATGACTATACAATGATGGAGTTTGTTATTGAAGTGCTAAAGCGTTTTTTTTCCAAAAGTGAAGAAACAGCGCAAGCCATTATGTTAAAAGTGCATATTGAAGGTGAAGGCGTGTGTGGTACTTATTCGCATGATATTGCGCAAACTAAAGTATCACAGGTGTTGGAATTTTCACGTAATAATGAACAGCCATTGATGTGTGTAATTAGAGAATTAAACGACTAAGGTATATAATAGAAATTATGATTGAATCAGGCCTACAACAAGAAATTAACTTTATCATGACCAAAGCGCGCAACAATCGCTTGGAATTTGTAACCGTTGAGCATTTATTATTGGCACTACTAAATATTGATGAAGTGGTCAATTTTCTGCGCAACAAACGCACCAATGTTGATGAGTTACGTGCTGAGTTAGAAGAATATATTGACTCACATACGCCACTTATTCCGCAAGAGTCAGAGGTCGATATCGTACCTACGGTTGGGTTTCAGCGTGTCTTACAACGCAGTGTTTATCAGGCACAATCGGCACAAAAAAACACCGTGTATGCGATGAATGTATTGGTGAGTATTTTCTCCGAGAAAGAGGCGCATGCGGTTTACTTATTAAAGCTTAACAATATTTCACGCTTGGATGTGATGGAAGGTATTTCGACACAGGCGCCAGAATCTAGCGAACAAGTCCCTCACATTGAGGCCGAAAAGAAAACACCTAAGAAATCATCGCTTGAAACTTACACCATTAACTTGTGTGACAAGGCGCGAGCTGGCAAGATTGATCCGTTATTAGGCAGAGAAGAAGAAGTCATGCGTACGGTGCAAGTGCTGTCACGACGCCGTAAAAACAACCCACTCTTTGTCGGCCAAGCAGGTGTAGGAAAAACGGCGATTGCCGAGGGTATTGCCAAAAAGATTGTAGAAGGAAAAGTGCCAGATGTCTTAAAAGAAGCCAGCATCTATTCGCTGGATATTGGTGTGTTGATTGCTGGTACAAAGTATCGTGGTGATTTTGAAAAACGCCTCAAGGCAGTACTTACTGATCTTGAAAAAATTCCACACTCGATTTTATTTATTGATGAAATTCACACACTCATTGGTGCAGGTAGTGTTTCAGGTGGTTCACTTGACGCCTCCAACTTATTAAAACCGGCGCTTGCTGATGGCTCACTTAAATGCATGGGCTCGACCACGTATGAAGAATACCGTAAAGTCTTTGAAAAAGACCATGCGTTAACACGTCGTTTTCAAAAAATTGATATTGATGAGCCTTCAGTAGAGGATACGATCAAGATCCTACACGGTCTTAAAAAATATTATCAAGATCATCATAAAGTTAAATATTCAAAGGCCGCACTGATATCTGCTGTCGAGCTTTCACACCGTCATATGGCTGATCGTCGCCTACCGGATAAAGCCATTGATGTGATTGATGAGGTAGGTGCTTTGCAACAAATCCAGTCAAAATCTAAACGCAAGATTAATATTGGTGTAGGTGATATTGAAGATATCGTTGCCAAGCTTGCGCGCATTCCATCGCGTCAAGTGACTAATAATGATAAATCATTGCTGAAGAGTTTAGAAACAGAGCTTAAATTAGGCGTCTTTGGTCAAGACGATGCGGTTGCTAGCTTATCCACTGCCATCAAATTATCACGTTCTGGTTTAGCGCACGAAGACAAGCCAATGGGCTCGTTCTTGTTTGCCGGCCCAACTGGCGTCGGTAAAACGGAGATTTGTAAGCAGCTGGCTCGCATTATGGGTGTTAAATTGTTGCGATTTGACATGAGTGAATACATGGAGCGCCATTCAATTTCTAAGTTGATTGTCTCACCTCCGGGTTATGTGGGTTATGGTGATGGTGGGCTTTTAACTGAGGCTGTTAACGCAAACCCTTATGCCGTATTGTTACTCGATGAGGTTGAAAAAGCACACCCTGATATTTTTAATCTGTTGTTACAAGTCATGGACAATGGCAAACTTACTGATGCCAACGGTCGAGAGATCGACTTTAGAAATGTGATTTTGGTGATGACATCGAATGTTGGCGCACAAAATGTACAACGTGCATCGATTGGCTTTAGTGAGCAAGATCACTCATTAGATTATGAGAGCGAACTGAAGAAAACCTTTACCCCAGAGTTTAGAAATCGCCTCTCAGAGATTATTTATTTCAACAGTCTGAATGAAGAAACCATTGTTTATGTGGTGAATAAATTCTTGTTTGAATTAGAATCCGCGCTAGAAGACAAAAAAGTTTCTTTGGTTGTGTCTGACGCAGCTCGAAAATGGTTTGCTAAGAATGGTTACGATGCGAAGATGGGCGCACGTCCAATGTCACGTTTGATTGAAAAAGAAATTCGTAAACCATTGGCTGATGAACTCTTATTTGGTAAGTTGGTAGAGGGCGGTACGGTTAAAGTAGGCATTAAGCAAGACAAGGTTACACTTAACATTTCTCAGTGAAAATCTTAATCAGTAATGATGACGGCTACCAAGCCGAAGGCATTAAAACGCTTGTTCAATATTTATCACAAGATCATCAGATAGTGGTGGTTGCACCAAGTGAAAACAAATCAGCCTCTAGTAGTTCACTGACGCTCAATCGAGCTTTAAAACCAATCAAGATCGATACAAACACTTATAGTATTGACGCCACCCCCAGTGATTGCGTGCATTTGGCGCTGTGTGGTTTTTTGGATGACGAGTTTGATTTGGTGGTGACGGGCATTAACTTTGGGCCTAATTTGGGCGATGATGTAATTTATTCAGGCACCGTTGCTGGTGCCATAGAAGGGCGATTTTTGGGCTTGCCTTCAGTGGCTATTTCGCTTGCCAGCTGGGAAGGCAAAAACTTCGAAACCGCTGGCAAGGTCGCCCAGAAAATCATTAATCAAATTCACGCCTCGCAACTCTCGCACAACACCGTGCTTAATGTTAATGTACCCGATGTGGCGTATGAAGCTATCCAAGGTTTTCAAACCACGCGCCTGGGCAAAAGGCACATGTCAGAGCGCAGCGTTCAAGACAAAGATGATCCATCCTTATATTGGATTGGTGAAAATGGCAAAGAGGCTGATAATGGTGTAGGCACTGATTTTCACGCCATTGCTAACAACTATGTATCGGTCACCCCATTACAGATTGACCTAACCAAATATAATGAAATCGACACCGTTTCAGCATGGCTAGATCAAATCAAATAGCTCGCATAATTTTAGCTTGGTTGGTTATTGTACTGGCCGATCTTTTTATCGTTCGTGATTACGCCTGGGTGATAGATAATTGGGATATTAAGCGTGTTGCGGTTAATTTTGGCTTGTCATCTTTGGCAATGTTATTATTGTTATTTGTTTTAAAGCCTATTCTAGCTCGGTCTAATGTCATTAAAGTGGTTGTTTTTATAGTGATTGCTTTACCTGTGTTAGTGCAAATGTCGCATTTTGAAGTGTATCGGTCATTGACTTCAAGCTTTGGCTTTCATGCGTTTACTGAAGATCCGTGGATGACACTTTCTTTATGGGTAGAGCAGTTTAATATCTTAAAATCAATTATCATTCTAAGTATTGTTTTTTGGCTTATCAAGCTACTATCATTCTCATCAAAGCCAATGGTTAAATGGCGCTACGCACTTAATACAATTGGTTTTATATTACTCTACTTGTTGACAACTTTTAGTTGGTATGGCGTCTCAAACTTTCAAAACTCAGCGCTCGCTTATTATTCAACATTACTGCAAATGTCAAAAGACCAGGCATTAGAATTTAATAGAGATAAATTTCAAGTTCCTAAGAGTGACGCCTCAATAGGGGGGCTACCTAATATTATTTATATTGTGGGCGAATCGCTGACATTGTCACATATGAGTATTTACGGCTATGAAAAAAATACCACGCCAAAACTAAAAGCGCTAGAAGATAATAAACGATTAATAGCTTTTGACAATGCACTTAGTATTGGCACACATACACGCCTAAGTGTGCCATATATGTTGGTTGGTATGGAAGGGATAGACCCTTTAGGGAGGTTTTACCAAACGCCAACCATCTTTAATTATGCCAAGGCACGTGGTTACAATACGGCCTTTGTTAGTGCGCAAGATACTGCTTGGGGCCATATTAAAGAACTATTTATTGATAACGACGTGGATTATTTTTTCGACGGCTTACAAATGAATAAAAACGCATCTGTACATAAGGGTGCAGATGATATGCAAATTTTGAAAGAAGTTGCCATACCGTATATAAGCAATCAAACCAAGCCATTTATGCTGGTATTACAAATGGATGGATCGCATTACCCATATGATATGCATTCATCCCAACAGCATAAAAAATTCTTACCAGAATTGGAGGAAAATTCTATTAATGCTTATGATAATACTGTTGTCAAAACAGATGATTATATTGCCGCACTCATTAATTATGCACAGGATAAAAATCCAAATACTTGGGTATTTTATTCATCAGACCACGGACAAGGTTTAGGCGGTAAATCCGGCATGTTTAACCAAAGCTTTGTTAAAAACACCATTCACAATCCACTATTGATTGCACCGCCTAAAGGCCAATATAATAAACTTCTATTAAATAAACACCAGCCAGTATCTCAAGCTGATATTGTACCAACCATATTGGATATTATAGCTATTAAGCCTCATGCCAATATCAACGGTCGATCACTACTTAATCAGCAATCAGATGATAGAATGAGAGTGGTAAGTAAATATATGCCAACTCAGCATAATGAGAAAAAAGCAGTTTTAGTAAATCCAGATCTTAATTATTACTTTATTGATTTTGAGAAGATGAGTGTAACAATGCCCAATGGTAAGAAGACCATTCAATTTAAGGATTGGGATAAAAATTATCAGCAGATTTTTATTGACAAAGCGCCAGCCTTATTCGACTAATGACTCCAAGTATCTCGTAAACTCACCGTTTTATTAAAAACCAACCCATCATCCGATGGATTGTCTCGACAGAAATAACCCTCACGTTCAAACTGATAAGCCAAACCAGCCTCAGCATTAGCCATCCCTGGCTCAACCACACCATAAGTAACCACTAAAGATTCAGGATTGATTAACTGTTCGAAATGGTCATTTTTGCCAGGATTTTCCAAGGTAAATAACCGATCATAGAGTCTAAATTCTGCCTTAAGCGCTTTGGTGGCTTCCACAAAATGAATCACGCCTTTGACTTTACGCCCATCAGCCGGATTTTTGCCTAAGGTTTGGGCGTCGTAGGTTGCATAAACCGTGGTGATGTTGCCGTCAAAATCAGTGTCAAACGTGGTGGCGTTAATCACATACGCATTGCGCAGACGCACTTCTTTATTAATCGCCAAGCGTTTAAATTTTTTATTCGGTGCGATTTCTTGAAAATCGGCTCTGTCGATAAACAGCTCCCGTGAGAAAAATATCTCACGCTTGCCCATGGCCTCATTTTGCGGATGAATCGGCGCTTGAAGCGTTTCAAGCTGATCTTCTGGGTAGTTTTCAATAATCACTCGAATCGGATTAATCACGCCCATGGTACGCGGTGCAACCGTATTTAGATCATCACGTACAGCATCTTCTAATATTTTCATATCCGTCATACTATCGACTTTGGAAATACCAATACGATCAACAAAATTGCGAATACTGGCTGGCGTATAGCCGCGCCTGCGCAAGCCTGAAATCGTTGGCATGCGTGGATCATCCCAACCAGTAACCAATTTATCTTCTACCAGTTGTTGCAGTTTGCGCTTCGACATCACCGTATATTCAAGATTAAGCCGTGAAAACTCATATTGATGTGGGCGCTCAGGTTTATTAAAATCATCAAGATTATCAAGCATCCAATCGTACAGGCGGCGATTATCTTGGAACTCTAACGTGCACAAAGAATGGCTAACGCCCTCAATCGCATCAGAGATGCAGTGGGCAAAATCATACATCGGATAAATGCGCCATTCATTACCGGTTTGATGGTGCTTGTCAAATCGAATGCGATA
This sequence comes from Gammaproteobacteria bacterium, assembly GCA_015658965.1. Lineage (GTDB taxonomy): Bacteria > Pseudomonadota > Gammaproteobacteria > PS1 > Pseudothioglobaceae > Thioglobus_C. Next base: position 833 of record DQNX01000057.1, on the reverse strand, counting down.
CAGTGCTGGATCACGCATGCACATAAACGAGCTAGCCATATCAATCTTGGCACGCAATACGCATTCACCCTCGGCGAATTTACCGTCTTTCATTTTGGCAAGCAACTCTAGGTTTTCTTCAACAGAAGACTCACGATATGGGCTGGCTTTGCCCGCTTGCTTTAGGGTGCCACGATACTCGCGCGTTTCTTCAGCGCTTAAAAAGCAAACATAGGCCAAACCTTTATTAATCAGCTCGCGTGCATACTTATAAAACTTCGGAAAATAATTAGAGCTGTATTGAATCTCACCATCCCATTCAAAACCCAGCCACTGCACATCAGCTTTAATTGAATCTACAAACTCCACATCCTCTTTAGCAGGATTGGTATCATCAAAACGCAAATTACATTTTCCGTTGTAGTCCTGTGCCAGGCCAAAATTCAAGCAAATTGATTTGGCATGACCAATATGCAAATAGCCATTGGGCTCAGGCGGAAAACGTGTTTGAATGGATGAATGCAGACCCGAATCTAAGTCATCATTAATTTGATGGCGAATGAAGTTCACGGGCTTGTCAGTTGGTGTATTTTCGCTCATAAAATTTGATTAAAAAATGATGTGTGAAATTATATCCTTTTTGCATAAGAGCCCTAAAGTTTATGTATGATAATCTGATTATTTGAACTAAAGTAAACAAAATATGAGTTGTATATTGTGTGGAGGTAATGATTTTAAGCTTATCCCTGAGAAGGACTCAAAGAGCAAAGGCGAACTAATAGTTTGTGTGTGTAATGCATGCTCAATGGTTTCACAAAACCCCGTTCCAACTGAACAAGCGGTGGAACAGTATT
>DQNX01000087.1 GCA_015658965.1 Gammaproteobacteria bacterium | reverse complement strand
GCTTGTAGCGGGGCTGAAGATTTTAGCGTTTCAATTGCACCATCAGCACCTTCAAATTCAATGGTGAACTGAGTTGCATTATTAAGGGTTATTGATTTTTCAGAACCATAGAAATCACCTGTTGACATACTGGCGACCCGCGTTTTTGAATCAGCCGACCAAGCACCCATGGCATGCGGATTTTTTTGTGCATAACTTTTAACTGATGGTGGTGCGCGGCGATCAGAATTACCTTCGCGCAATACGGGGTTAACCGCACTACCCAATACTTTCGAGAATGTGGTTTTAATGGCTTTTTCATCATCACTCTGAGGATTGGCTGGATAGTTTGGAATATCATAACCATGCGCTTGCAGCTCAGAAATTACTGCTTCTAACTGCGGAACCGAGGCACTAATATTAGGTAATTTAATAATATTGGCCTCTGGCAATTTAGCCATCTGACCGAGTTCACTTAAGGCATCGCCCGTTTGTTGCTGTGCGGTGAGTCTTTGTGGAAAGCTGGCAATAATGCGAGCCACCAAAGATATGTCACGCGTCTCAACCATGATGCCTGCTGCGCTGGTAAACGCCTGCACAATCGGCAACAATGAGTAGCTTGCTAATGCGGGCGCTTCATCAGTCAAGGTGTAAATAATTTTAGGTTTTTGCGACATGTGAAATCCTATGTGAATAATTGATTTGTGCGATTGAGCTGACAGAATACTAAGCCATTTGTAAACGTAGTATTTTAGCATCCTCAAGGTTTGAGTAGTATTTTTTGCGTTTGGCTATCACTTCAAAACCCAGTGTTTGATAAAACGAAAGTGCCGATTTATTAGACACGCGCACCTCAATAAATATCGTGTCAAGGTTTAATGTTTGCAGTTGTTGAACAAGATGGTCAAATAACTGAACACCCAAGCCTTGCTGCTGGTGATCAGGGTGAATACATATATTCAGCAAGTCGGCTGAATCTAGTGCACGCAAGGCAACAAAATAACCCAGCACTTGCCCATCAACAACAAGCAAACTGGCCAATGCTTGAGGGTTGTTTAAGCTGTTGATAAATTGGGTTTTAGACCAAGGTGTGTCATAAGCCAAGTGCTCTATCGCTAAAACACGATCAAGCTCTTTACTCGTAAACCCCCTAAAGGAAATATTGATAAGCCTTGTTGTCAGTTTCATTTTGATAGAAATACCCCAATTCATCAAAACTACGCTCTAGTTTGGACACGTCATCCACTTGTAAGCCAATTAGAACCCGACCAAAATCAGCACCATGATTGCGATAATGGAATAAAGAAATGTTCCAATGGGCGCCAACCTTGTTTAAAAAATTAAGCAAAGCACCTGGGCGCTCAGGGAATTCAAATCGATACAGCGCTTCGTTATCAGCATCCGCACGGCCGCCCACCATGTAACGAATATGGGTTTTGGCAATTGAATTATCACTCATATCTAAAACATCAAACGACTTGGAAAGCTTGGTGATTAAAGCCTCTTTTTCGCTCAAGCCTTCACTCAGCGCCACACCAACAAAAATATGCGCTTGTTGGTTTGGTGCATAACGATAATTAAATTCTGTGATGGCATGATTATCCAACATCTGACAGAACTTTAAAAAACTGCCTGGTTGTTCTGGAATAGTGGCTGCAATAATCGCTTCATTGTGCTCGCCCAAATCTGCACGCTCTGCGATATAACGCAGACGATCAAAATTAACATTCGCGCCTGATACCACTGAGACAATGTTTTCATTTTCGATGTTGTTATTCTCAATGTATTTTTTGACACCCGCAGTCGCTAAAGCCCCAGCAGGTTCTGAAATAGAACGCACATCTTCATAAATATCTTTAATCGCCGCACAGATTTCATCATTACTCACCAGCACCACTTCGTCCACCATTTGTTTGGCAATTTCAAAGGTTTTTTCACCGATTTGTCGAACTGCAACACCGTCAGCAAAGCGCCCTACTTCTGGCAATATAACGCGTTTATTTTGTCTAAGCGCTTCAAACAAGGTGGGGCAATCTTCGGGCTCAACGCCAATCACTTTAATGTTGGGTGCATAATGTTTGATATAGGTTGCCATGCCAGCAATCAGCCCGCCACCGCCCACAGGGACAAACACCTTATCCATGTTTGGCAGTTGTTCTAGTAATTCTTTTGCAATCGTAGCTTGCCCTGCCATCACTTCGATATCATCGTATGGATGGACAAACACCAAATCTTGTTGTTTTTCTAATTGCTTGGCATAATGATAAGCGTCATCGTATACATCACCATGAAGCACAACCTTGCCGCCTAATCGCTCTACTGCATTGACTTTAATCTTGGGTGTTGACATAGGCATAACAATCACCGACTCAATGCCGAGTTTAGAAGCCGACAACGCCACACCTTGGGCGTGATTACCAGCACTTGAAGTCACCACGCCTTTAGCCGCTTGTGCTTTTGTTAACCCTGATATTTTTTGATAAGCGCCTCTGAGTTTAAAAGTATGGATCGCTAACTTGTCTTCTCGCTTCAGATAAATATTATTTTTAGTCCGTACACTCAGCTGGTGCGCCAGATTTAACGGTGTAACGCTGGCAACATCATAAACGCGAGTATTGTTAGCTAAATCAACAATGCTGTGCATGTAACCCCTTTAAATAGTCAACATCAACAAAGCTGGCTTGAGTTGGCTCACCTTTGATTATTGTAAATGGTTTATTTGGCTCGCCGAGGTTATTCAGAATAACAATAGCCTCATCAAATTGATGTGAGCTTGTGTATTCGTTCACGGTGATGAGTGTTTTTAAATTTGCATCAGTGGCTGAGACAATGCCATTGCATGAATCTTCAAAAGCAATACAATCTTTTGCCTCTAGATTCATTTGTTCTAATACCCAATGATAAATATCCCCTGCTGGCTTTAGGTTTGGCACCACATTGCCTGCACCAATTACCTCAAACCAATCTAGCGCTTCGCGCCCTAACGTGTTGGCGATTAACGCATCGACATTCGCCGGCGTGGTGGTGGTGGCAATCGCCATTCTTAAACCTGCCGCTCTGGCCTCAATAAATAAACGCTTCACACCTGGGCGCAAAGGGATTTTTCCTTCGTTTACCAAGCGCACATAAATTTGCGTTTTAAGTGCATGAACAGAGGCGGCAAAGACGGATAAATCTTCAACCACAAAATCAGGCTTATAATCATTGACATAATGTTTGATGCGTAATTGCCCGCCCGTGACATCGAGTAGTTTGTGATAAAGTTCGTTCGACCAAACCCAATTTAGCCCTAATTCTGCAAATGCCAAATTAAAGGCAACCAAATGCCCGTCTCGCTCAGTGTTTGCAAGGGTTCCGTCAACGTCAAAAATAAGTGCTTTTAATGCCATAAATAAATCTATAATATATAAATATACGAAATAAATTGCTATTTTAAGGCACTTTAGGTATAAACATTATTTTTTTCATTATATAACCATTATGACAGAACCAGATTTTCAAGATATTCCCGCTTACACGCCCACCAAAAACGAGGCGTTTATGAGTGCGGATCAGGTTAACCATTTCAAAAATAAATTAAGCACTTGGAGAGAGCAGTTATTTGATGATGCAGAATCTACCATTACCCACATTCAAGAAGATTCCACTCAAGTGGCTGATATT
>DQNX01000149.1 GCA_015658965.1 Gammaproteobacteria bacterium | reverse complement strand
TACTGGCTTTATGTTTATTGAAGATTTCTTTGCTCAGCATTTAGTTCACAAAACTGTGCTTTCTCTGTTGGCTTGGGTTATTTTTGCCACACTTATCTTTGGTCGAAAATTATTTGGTTGGCGTGGTAAGCAAGCCATTACTGCGACTCAAATAGGCTTTGGTATTTTGGTGTTGGCTTACTTTGGCTCTAAGTTTGTATTAGAACGCTTATTAAGCTAGAAAAAGCAATATTAGTCTATATGCAGAACCGCTAAGAACGCCTCTTGAGGAATATCTACTCGCCCGACACTGCGCATGCGCTTTTTACCTTTTTTCTGCTTATCAAGCAATTTACGCTTACGTGAGACATCACCCCCATAACATTTGGCGGTTACATTCTTTCTGAGTGCCTTGACATTCGTACGCGAGATAATTTTAACACCGATACAAGCCTGAATCGCCACATCAAACATTTGTCGTGGAATTAGCTCTTTCATCTTTTCAGCAATTTCTCTACCCTTACGTACAGAATCATCACGATGAATAATCAGTGCCAAAGCATCTACCGGTTCTTGGTTAATCATAATATCTAAGCGAATCAAATCTGATTCTTGATAGCGTTCAAACTTATAATCCATTGAGGCAAAACCACGGGAGACGGATTTAAGTCGATCAAAGAAATCTAGCACCACTTCATTCAGTGGCAACTCGTACACCAATTGCACTTGTCTGCCCAAATAGGTTAGGCTTTTTTGCACACCGCGTTTCTCAACACATAAGCTAATAACCGCACCAACAAATTCATTGGTTACTAAGATATTGGCGGTGATAATCGGTTCTCTAAACTCTGCAATAGACTGATTAGATGGCATTTTTGAAGGACTGTCGACATGATGAAGATTGCCTTTAGCGTCAAGAATTTCATAAATTACAGTGGGTGCTGTGGTGATAAGGTCAAGATCGTATTCGCGCTCTAATCGCTCCTGAACAATTTCCATGTGCAACAAACCCAAGAAACCAATTCTAAAACCAAAGCCTAAGGCGTCTGAGTTTTCAGGCTCGTATTGAAGTGCTGCATCATTCAGGCGAAGCTTCGCCAAAGCATCACGGAATTTTTCATAATCCTCGCCTGAAATTGGAAATAAACCCGCAAAAACTCGAGGCTGTACCGGCTTAAAACCTTCCAAAGGCTCAGTCACTGGATTTTTAGCACTGGTAATGGTATCACCTACAGGTGCGCCATCAATATTTTTAATATTGGCAATTAAAAAACCAACTTCGCCAGCCTTTAAACTCTCCGTTATTTTACGCTTAGGGGTAAACACACCAACCTCATCCACCACGTGCTCATTACCATTTGAGAAAATTTTAATTTTAGTTTTGGCTTTAATTTCACCATCAATCACACGAACCAGTGACACCACGCCCAGATAATTATCAAACCAAGAATCAATAATCAGCGCTTTAATAGGCGCATCTACTTTGCCTTTTGGTGCGGGTATTTTTTCAACAATTTGCTCAAGAATATCTTGAATACCAATGCCTGATTTTGCACTGGCATGTACCGCATCGTGTGCTTCGACACCAATCACATCTTCAATTTCATCTACCACACGCTCAGGATCTGCGGCTGGCAAGTCAATTTTATTGAGCACCGCCACCACTTCTAAGCCTTGATCAAGCGCGGTATAACAATTGGCCACCGTTTGCGCCTCAACCCCTTGAGAGGCATCCACAATCAACAAAGCACCTTCACAAGCTGAAAGTGAACGCGACACCTCATAAGAAAAGTCAACATGACCCGGGGTGTCGATAAAATTTAACTGATAAATCTCGCCATTTTTAGCCGTGTAATCCAAGGACACACTTTGCGATTTAATGGTAATACCACGTTCTTTTTCAATGTCCATTGAGTCCAGCACTTGGGCGGACATCTCACGGTCACTTAATCCACCACAAAATTGGATAAAGCGATCGGCAATGGTGGATTTTCCATGGTCAATATGGGCAATAATAGAAAAATTACGGATATTATTCATCTAAGTGATAAAATAAAGTTTTTAAACACATCATTATACAAGCAATGAATAAAGTTCAACCAATTACCTGTAGCGCAACCAGTAATTTAGACGTTAACATTCCTGATACAGAAGCACGCAATATTGTTCTGTACTTCTACCCCAAAGATGCAACGCCAGGCTGCACCACAGAAGGTCAAGATTTTAGAGATAATCACAAAGCATTCGTTGATGCAAACTCAGTTATATATGGCGTATCAAAAGACGTTATGATAAAGCACGAGAAGTTTAAGGCCAAACAAGAATTTCCATTTGAATTGATTTCTGATGAAGGTGGCGAGCTGTGTGAAATGTTTGGCGTGTGGCAGTTAAAAAAATTTATGGGTAAAGAGTATATGGGTATCGTACGCTCAACCTTTATCATCAGCCCTAATGGTAATATCCTTAAATCTTGGGATAAAGTAAGAGTCAAAGGTCATGTTAACGAGGTCCTGGAAGCTGTTCAATCTCTATGATAAAATAAACGCTTTAATAATTTAAGTGGTGACAATTATGAGTAAAGTTCAAATGGGCAGAAGCAAAGCAACAAGCAATTTAAGCGTTAGCATTCCTGATGCAGAAGGACGCAATATTGTTCTATATTTCTATCCTAAAGATGCAACATCAGGTTGTACGCTTGAGGGTCAAGATTTTAGAGATAACCACGAAGCATTCGTCAATGCCAATACGGTTGTGTATGGTGTATCAAAAGATAACATGGCAAGCCATGAAAAATTTAAGGAAAATCAATCATTTCCATTTGAATTGATTGCTGATGAAGATGGCACACTATGCGAAGCATTTGGTGTTTGGCAGTCGAAGTCTAAAAATGATGAAGATAAGATGGGCATTGTGCGCTCAACTTTTATTATCAACCCTAATGGTGACATCTTAAAGTCTTGGGACAAGGTTGCGGTTGGTGGTCATGTTGATGAAGTGTTAAAGGTTGTACAAGCACTATGAGTAATGTAGATTTTGATGAGGTTAATAAGTTTGCCGCATTGGCTTCACGCTGGTGGGACAAAAACTCAGAATTTAAACCCCTACACGACATCAACCCACTGCGCCTAAACTACATCAAGGAGCATTCTGGTGGATCACTAAAAGGCAAAAGTATATTAGATGTTGGCTGTGGCGGTGGTATCTTGAGTGAGTCTATGGCCGCTGAAGGTGCAGTGGTTACGGGGATTGATATGGCTGAAGCCGGGCTAGAGGTTGCTAAACTTCATCTGCTTGAATCTGGCCTTAATGTGGATTACCAAAAAATTCCTGTTGAAGAGTTTGCCGAACAACACGCGGGTAAATTTGACGTTGTCACTTGTCTAGAAATGTTAGAGCATGTGCCCGATCCCAGCTCGATTATTAAAGCTTGTGCAGCATTGGTTAAACCCGATGGTCAGGTATTTTTCTCCACCATTAACCGTAACCCAAAATCTTATTTGTTTGCTATTGTGGGTGCGGAATATATCCTTAAATTACTCCCTCAAGGCACGCACGATTGGGATAAATTCATCCAACCTGCTGAAATGGATGAATGGGCCAGACATGCCAATTTATCGCTAAAAAGCATGATTGGCATGACTTACAATCCTTTCACTAAAGTCTACAAATTAGAAGATGATGTGAGTGTTAATTACCTGTGTCACTACAGTCATTAATCTTGTGTCAAGTCTATATTATTGAAATATAATATAGATTAGGGTATAATGTGCACTATGAAAAAAATATTAACAACTTTATTATTAGTAACAACGTTAAACGCAAAAGCGACTACCCCTAATGAAATGCTGGTGGTCGTTGGTGTGGTTAAATACTATAACGAGAATTGTGCAGGTTTGAATCACACGGGTGTCAAAAAGATGAACAAAGGCCTTAAACGATTTAATATGAACAAAACACCGGTTGCTATTCTCGAGCAGAATCCACTGGCAATATCTGGTTATCAAACCGCTCTAAAGTTCGGTTGTGCGGGCACCAGACATGAAGCAAATAAAACGGGATATGGTCAGTATATCAACTAATATTAGAACGTTGTATTGTACTCAGTTGTTTCGTTTTGCTCATCAGCACCCAGTTCCAATACCACAAAAGCCACTGCATTATATTTTTCATCAGACAGGCTTAAATGTGCGTGCTTAATATTTTTTCCTAGTAAATACAAACGTAATTTCTCACTTGGAATAAAATACGGCTTACCGCTGTCATTGTTACGCACGGTTAAATCTTGAAAGCTAACAATCTTACCAATGCCAGTTCCCAATGCTTTGGCAAAAGCCTCTTTGGCGGCAAAACGTTTGGCACAATATGAGGCGCTATCACCCTTGTTGGCAAATAAAGATTGCTCATGATCGGACAGCACGCGCCTTACAAAGCCTTGTTTATTCTTAGTCAATATATGCTCAACGCGTTCAATGTTAATAATATCGGTACCGATGCCATAAATCATGCTCTAACTCCTGTCATTAAATCTTTCATCTCACGAGTTGCCGCTTCAAGACCAATAAATACCGCTCTAGCAATAATAGAATGGCCGATATTTAGTTCAACAATTTCAGGTAATTGGGCAATCGCTGTTGTATTTTCCAGAGTTAAACCGTGTCCTGCATTGACTTGCAAGCCAATTGAATGGGCATAAGTGGCCATGGATTTAATACGTTCAAACTCCTTTTCTTGCTCAATGCCGGACGTATCAGCATAATGCCCAGTATGTAGCTCAATAACAGGGGCACCACACAGCTTGGCGGCATCAATCTGAGATTTTTGTGCATCAATAAAAAGCGAGACAATCACTTTTGATTCAGCCAGTTGGGCACAAACATCACTCATTCTGGCTACTTGTGAGGCAACGTCAAGCCCACCTTCCGTGGTGAGTTCTTCACGTTTTTCTGGCACCAAACAACAATCTTGTGGTTTAATTCTATCGGCAATCGCCACCATCTCATCTGTGGCTGCCATTTCTAAATTCATCTTTGTGGTCAGCTGCTCTCGTAGTATCTCTACATCGGCGTCTTGAATATGGCGCCTGTCTTCACGTAAATGCAAGGTAATACTGTCGGCACCTGATTTTTCGCACAATAGTGCGCCCTCGATGGGTGATGGATAATGGGTGCCTCTGGCTTCTCTAATGGTGGCGATATGATCAATATTAACGCCTAAATAAATACTCATAAAATTACTCATTTTTTAGTAAAAAATAACTCACGACTTTTCAGTGGTTTATTGCCTAATAACAGGTTTAAACGCTGACGATTAAGGTCACGACAAGTTTTCAGTTGATCCTTATTTGGAATATTATCAAGCGATTCTAATAGCAACAGATCTAACAGTTCTCCCGATATTTTACCTGTGCTATTTTGACTAAAACCAGATTGCGCTTGATAATCATAAAATGCATTTTTATCAATCGGTAAGCCGCCAATATCTTGTGCAAAATCGAGCGAATACCCCAACTCTGACAGAAAATTATTTTCAAACAACCGTAGTAGCCAATATCGATCCGCTTGCTCCGACTTAGAGACTTGATCAACAAACTGCTTATAAAATTCAAATAATTCAAAATACGGGTCGTGATCATGCAACAATCTGGAAATTAGTTCATTCACATATAAGCCTAAAATTAAAGCTTCGCCTTTGAGATTTCTAGGGCTATCATCTACCTCCCAGTGAGTGAGGGTTTTAAGTTGGGATTTTCCAGAAAATGAAATATTCAAATTTTGAAACATTTGAATATTAGTTTTTGAGCTTCGAAGCCCCCTACCTACTAGGCAAATCTTACCGTGATCTCGAGTAAAAAAATCAAGTAATAAAGAGGTATCTTTAAAGGCTCTGCGATGAATAAGAAAGGCGGGTGTAAGCTCAACTTTAGTCATAGCCTAGTGAGGCTAAAGAGCGTTTAGAATCGGACCAACCTGTAGACACTTTAACCCAAAGCCTTAAGAAAACCTTTCGATCTAAAAAACCCTCAATACTAATGCGCGCCTCGGTACCGATGAGCTTTAACATGTCGCCTTTGTTGCCAATCACAATATTCTTCTGTGACTCTTTTTCGACAAAAATACGCGCGGCAATCCGTTGCATTTTTCCATCGAGTTCATATTGTTCAATCTCAACGGTTAGTTCGTAAGGTAATTCATCTTCTAAATGACGCATTAACTTCTCACGAATAAATTCTGCAACAATAAATTTTTCAGATCGATCAGTAATAAAATCCGGATCAAAAATCATGGCCTGTTCTGGTAAATGCTTAAGGATTAATTGACGTAATGTGCCGGTATCACGCTTACTAAATGCCGAAAGCGGGAACATGTCTGTTGGCTGATATTTTTGACCTATTTTTTCTAAAAAAGGCAGTACATCCTGTGCTGTTTTAAGTTTATCAATTTTATTGACACATAAAATAACCGGCACATCGGCTTGAGACACATGCTCTAACACTCGCGCATCTTCTTTGGTCCATTTACCCGACTCTACCAGCCAAAGAATCATGTCCACATCTTTGATGCTTGAGCTTGCCGCTCGATTCATATAAGAGTTAATAGCCCTCTTGTTGCCCATGTGGATACCCGGTGTATCGACAAACACCATTTGATAATCATCCTGTGTATCAATCGCATGAATACGATGGCGTGTAGTTTGCGGACGGTGCGAAGTGATTGAAAGCTTTTGCCCAATCAGCTCATTAACCAACGTTGATTTGCCCACATTTGGACGGCCGATGACGGCAATAAATCCTGATTGAAAACTCATAAGCTAATTAATTTATTTAATAAAATTTGAGCACAAGACTGCTCTGCCCTTTTAATACTTTTTCCAGATTGTTCAACTTGCATATTTTGATCCTCTAAAACACAACTCATGCTAAACACGGCATTATGGTCCTTGCCGAGTGTTTTTACCAGCTCGTAAATTGGCAGCGCATTGCCACGCTTTTGTAAATATTCTTGCAACTGGGTTTTGGGGTCTTTAAGTGAATCATTAGGATTAATCTCATCCAACAAGGTTTGGTACAAATCCAATATTACGGTGTTGATTACCTCAAAACCCGCCTCTAAAAACACCGCCCCAAATATCGCCTCAACCGCATCCGTTTGGATAGATTCACGTCGATAGCCACCACTTTTTAACTCGCCAGAACCTAAAATCAAACTGTCCGATAATTCAAGCGTAATGGCTAATTCTGCCAGTGTTTTTCCTCTAACCAAATGTGACCTTAAACGCGATAACTTACCCTCATCAACCCGATCAAAACGCTTGTAAAGCTCACGAGAAATCACCACGCCCAAAATACTGTCGCCTAAAAACTCTAAACGTTCGTTATTATTCTTACCCACACTCCGGTGTGTCAGCGCCTGCTTCAACAGCGTAATGTCTTTAAACTGGTAATTAATTTTTTGCTGTAATTTATCCATTACTCTGTATCGGGTTTTAATGCGTTTATAATTAGCGCCATTATAAACTTAAACCAATAATTCTCATGTTTTGGCAAGAAGATATTAAAGAAGAACATTTTACGCTTCCTGACGATGTTCAAGATGCTGTGTTCACTATTCATTCTAAAGTTCTACCAATTGATCACGCTTATTTACTCTCACAAGCGCTACTATCTGAACTGCCTTGGCTGAATCAGGCTAATGTCGGTATTCACGATATCAGTGTGGCTGATGGCAACGGCTGGGAGCAAGATCACGAATTTGGCTTTTATTACCCTTCTAGGCGTTCAAGATTAAGCTTACGCATCCCTAAAGAAAAACTCGCTGAAGTTCAGTCATTGGTAGGTAAAACACTCGATTTAGGCGAATATCAAATTAAGATTGTAAAAGCCCTAGAGCCAAAACTAATGAGTGACATGCAAATCGTATTTGCCAAACAAGTGGCCTGCGATAAAAATGCCAGTGAAAATGATTTTTTACAAACTTCATTCCAGCAACTTCAAGCACTCGGTATTCAGCCCAAAAAGATGATGGCTGGTTTAAAGCGAAAAATTCAAACACCTGATGGTACTATTCATACGCGCTCCTTAATGGTTGCCAACCTGCGTAAATTAGAATCCGTCAAGCTACAAGAACAAGGTATTGGTGATTATCGCTTATTAGGCTGCGGGCTGTTTGTACCACAAAAAGGCATTGACAGCGTTGATGCGGTTTAATTAGCCAATACAAGTTTGCATTAAACTCACTTTAGTACTACAATTAAAATATTTATCAACATGCTCAGCGGGGAAAGTATGCGACTTTTATTTTTAGTTCTCTCTTTATTACTATTACAACCATCCTTTGCGGCAGAACACATCAAGCAAGGTGATTTTTTAGGTGGAAAATCAATTGAAGTCTTTCCTGATTGGTTTAAAACCACTTTTATGGACTTTGCTGAAGACATAGAAGAAGCCACAGATGAAGACCGTCATGTGATGATTTACTTTCACCAAAATGGCTGCCCCTATTGTGCTAAATTGGTAGAAGATAACTTCCACGATAAAGAACTGGTTGCCAAATTACACAAAGACTTTGACGTCATTGAAACCAACATGTGGGGTGATCGAGATCTGACTGATTGGACCGGTAAAGAATTCACCGAAAAAGAGTTTTCAGCCTTTATGAAAGTTCAATTCACACCCACCATCCTCTTCTTAAACGCTCAAGGTGACATCGTCCTTAGGTTAAACGGCTATCAATCGATTGAAAAAATGCACGCAACGCTGGATTATATTTCAAATAAAATCTACCTTGATCAATCTTATGCAAGCTACATTAACAACTTAAAAACAGACAAGATTGGCGCCCTAAATCCACACGCTATTTTTGAATCGGGTCCGCACATGTTGGCACGCAACAAGGTATTGCCCGCCTCAAGATATTTAGCCGTATTTTTTGAAGAGCCTAACTGCAAGGAATGTGATTTTTTTCATAAAATGCTAATGCCACTTGCGCAAACCCAAGGTTATTTAGAGCAAATGCAAGTCGTACGTTTTAATGCGCTGTCTGATGAAAAACTCATCACCCCGTCAGGCAAACGCACCACCGCTAAAGATTGGTATGAAGCACTACAACTCACTTACAAACCTGCCATTGTGTTTTTTGGTAAGGACGGTATTGAAATCATTCGTAAAGACGCTTATTTCAAAGAATACCACTTACACGGCATGATGACTTACGCGCTAACAGGCGCTTACAAACAACAGCCCAACTTCCAGCGCTATTTAGAAGACAAGTCAGATAAGCTTAGAGAGCACGGTATTACCGTTGACATTTGGAAATAATTTATAAAATGACATAAGCAAGGCTTATGTCGTTTTTCATCTAAAAACATAAAATTTCCGAAATTTTTTTAACAAATTTTAAGGCTTAGACTTTTTTTACAAATTCTGATTTAAGCTTCATCGCGCCATGACCTGAAATCTTACAATCGATATTATGATCACCGTCGCACAAGCGAATGTTTTTAACCTTGGTGCCGACTTTAACGGCAGAGGATGTGCCTTTAATTTTAAGATCTTTAATCACCGTTACCGTATCGCCATCAACTAGCGTGTTGCCATTAGCATCTTTTACTACCTCTTCCTGCTCATTCAACTCATCCGCTGAGAATTCATACGCACATTCAGGGCAAACCAAAAGATTGCCATCTTCATACACGTATTCAGAACGACATTTTGGGCAAGTGGGTAGGCTCATTATTTAAACCGTAAATGGATACTTAACCGCGTCATGATGCTCATAACCCACCAACTCAAAATCATCCATGGTTACCCAGGTTTCTAAATCTTTCAGGGTTTTGATTTCAGGGTTGATTTTTAAACTTGGTAAGGGTAATGGCTGACGATCAACTTGCTGATTTTTAAAGATTTCCACTTGGTTTTCATACAGGTGAACATTGGACAAATGATGACGCATTTTCTTGGCTTTTTTGCCGGTAATTTGCGCGGTAATCAACAACAAAAAAGCTACTTGAAAATGGTTAAATGGCTGACCAAGGGCGTAATCACTGCTGCGCTGATAGCTCTCCAAGTACAGGTCATCGCCCAATAAATTAAAATGATGGGTGTGCATGCACGCTGGTAAACACGCACGATGAATTAAATTGGGATGGTTGAATGTCATAATCTCACGTCGATCATCCACACCATTTGACAAATCAGTGACAATTTTTTGATATTGATCAAATGGCTTATCGCCGTCAATCCCCGGAAAGGCTCGGCCAATGACGCCATAACATAGTCCCATGTCATCCTCGCCTTTGCGATGCGGGTTATCAAGCCAGGCTTGATTATCGTTAGCATTGGCATTCCAAGTATTACACCCAATTTCTCTAAATTGCGCCGCGCTGTTATAGCCCCGAATATAGCCAAGCATTTCAGCAATGGCAGATTTCCAAAAAAGTTTTTTAGTCGTCACTACGGGCACCGTGCCGTCAGACAGATCATGCTCAAAAGTAGCGCCAATAATCGTCAGGGTTTTTTGCCCGGTGCGTGCGTTTTCTAGCCACACACCTTCATCTAAAATTCGTTTTCCAATATCAATATAGGTTTTCATATTGTCTTGTAAGCTTTATTTAATAAATAGCCACCAACAATAATCATCGGTAAACTTAACAATTGCCCCATGGTTAGCCAGTCAAATGCCAAATAGCCTAACTGCACATCCGGCACTCTAACAAACTCAATTATAAATCTAAACAAGCCATAAAAAATTAAAAATAATGCTGATATTGACATTAAAGGACGAGGCTTTCGACTGAATAACCAAAGAATAACGAACAACACCAAGCCTTCTAATAACGCCTCATAAAGTTGTGATGGAAAGCGACTCACGCCTTGGTCTTGAATAAACATACCGAATGGACTGGTGGTTACCTTACCCCAAAGCTCGCCATTGATAAAGTTACCCACTCGTCCAAAAAACAACCCTAAAGGCACAAGTGGTACAACAAAATCCAACGTATCAAATAAGCCATGCTTGTATTTACGATTAAACACAACCATCGCAATTAATACACCTAAGAAACCACCATGGAATGACATGCCACCCCCTTGAATGGCAAAGAGTGACAGTGGATCAGACAAGAAATTGCTAAGGTTGTAAAACAACATATAACCCAAGCGTCCACCCACAACCACACCAATAGCGCCGTAAAAGATCAGGTCTTCAATTTGCTGTGCGTTCCAATTATTAAGTTGTTTGGCGCGGTAATTGGCCAATAGATAGGCTGACAAAAATGCCAAAAGATACATCAATCCATACCAATAAATTTGGACGAAACCAAAATCAAATAAGATCGGATTAATAGAAGGGTAAATCATTTTTTAAAATGGTGCGCTCGAGGTGATTCGAACACCCGACATTTGGCTTCGGAGGCCAACACTC
>DQNX01000109.1 GCA_015658965.1 Gammaproteobacteria bacterium | reverse complement strand
CCAGAATCTGCCAATACAGGCCGATAATCCAAACCTAGGCGGTCAAAGATATTGCAGTAAGTTTGATGCATTAATTCATAGGTCTGCTGCAAAGATTCTTGATCCAGATGGAATGAATAAGAATCTTTCATGATAAACTCACGTGAGCGCATCACCCCAAAACGCGGGCGTATTTCATCGCGGAATTTGGTCTGAATTTGATAAAAATTCATTGGTAATTGCTTATAACTACGTAAATACTGAGCAGCCAAAGTAGTGATCACCTCTTCATGCGTGGGCCCCATGCAAAAATCACGACCATGTCGATCTTTAAAACGCAACAGTTCAGGGCCATATTGATCCCAACGCCCAGAGGCTTGCCAAAGTTCAGCAGGTTGAGAAACCGGCATCAAAACCTCTTGAGCTCCGACTTTATCCATCTCTTGTCGAATAATCGCTTCCACTTTTTTCAACACTCTAACACCCATCGGCAAATATGAGTACAAGCCAGAAGCCAATTTTGAAATTAACCCTGCACGAATCATTAATTGATGAGAAATCACTTGAGCATCATTCGGTGCTTCTTTTTGAGTCGGAATTAAAAGATTGGTGGTTTTCATATAAAATGAAGGTAGATTTTTAAATAATTATTCTGATTTTACCCGAGACCCTTGTATAAATAACGATTATGACTGACATTCAAACTTTATTAATTTGGGTAATTCCAGTACTCTTTGCCATTACCGTACATGAAACTGCACACGGCTGGGTGGCGAGCAAACTTGGCGATCATACGGCTAGAATGATGGGGCGTTTAACCCTCAACCCTATCAAGCATATTGACCCAGTTGGTACTATCTTGGTACCCGCTCTACTTTATCTCTCTTCTGCAGGCTTTATATTCGGCTGGGCCAAGCCTGTACCTATTAACTTTAGTGCACTTAGATCTCCTAAAAAAGACATGCTTTGGGTGGCACTTGCTGGCCCAGGAGTGAATTTACTAATGGCAATTGGCTGGCTAATTATTGTTGCCATTGCAAACACTCTCAACATTCCATTTTTAGTATTAATGGGTGGTGCAGGTATTTTTGTTAATCTATTACTGGCAATTTTCAACTTGTTGCCGATTCCTCCTCTAGATGGTGGTCGAGTCATTAGTTCTTTATTGCCAGGTAAGCTCTCTTACCAGTACGATCAGCTTGAACCTTATGGCTTGTTTATTCTGGTTGGGCTGTTATTCTTAGGCGTCTTTCAAAACATTATATGGCCTATAATCTATTCCCTATTGGTTGGGTTGTCTAATTTGTCGGATCTTAATTTGGTCAACCTAATTGTTGTTGATTTGTTAGGTTTGACTTAAGAGGAAGGGGTTGTTTAAGGGTTGTGTTTCAATCGGTGAAAAGAATTGCTCACCTAAATTAGAAAAATCAAGCACTTTGATTAGCTAAGTTTAGTTCTTAGCATTTCATTGAGTAATTTAGGATTAGCTTTACCTTGTGTGGCTTTCATGGCTTGACCCACGAAGAAACCTAAGATTTTTTCATTTCCTGATTTAAACTGCGCTACTTGTGGGGCATTATTGGCAATAATTTTATCAACAATCGCCTCGATTGCACCAGTATCGGTCATCTGTTTTAGACCTTTAGCTTCGATAATCTCATCAGCACTACCTTCACCATCCCACATGGCTTTAAACACATCTTTGGCAATTTTTCCAGAAATGGTGTCATCACCAATACGATTTACCAATAAAGACAAATCATCGGCGGTGATTGGTGCATCGACTAATTCAATTTGGTGTTTATTAAGAGATGCACTCAGCTCACCCATAATCCAATTGGCACATACTTTGGCATGATCGGTATTATTTACAATCATTTTTTCAAAATAATCTGCCATTGGTTTTTGTGAAGTTAGCACATCGGCATCATATTCACTTAAACCAAACTCAGTAATAAATCTGGCTTTTTTCTCTTGAGGTAATTCAGGTAGCTCTTGTTTGATTTGCGCCATTAATTCATCAGAGATTTCTACCGGTAGTAGGTCTGGATCAGGGAAATAACGATAATCATTTGCCTCTTCTTTTGAACGCATCGAGCGTGTTTCGTGCTTAACTGCATCGTAAAGTCGTGTTTCTTGTGCTACTTTACCGCCCTCTTCAAGAATGTCTTGCTGGCGCTCTACTTCTAAATTGATTGCACGCTCTAAAAACTTGAATGAGTTGATGTTTTTAAGTTCAGCACGTGTGCCTAATTCTTCTTGGCCCATAGGACGAATAGAGACGTTGGCATCACAGCGGAAAGAGCCTTCTTGCATATTGCCATCACAAATTTCTAAATACTGCACTAAGGCATGAATTTTTTTAGCATAGGCTACTGCTTCTTTAGCGCTACGCATATCAGGGTCTGACACAATTTCAAGCAACGGCGTACCGGCGCGATTAAGATCAACCGCCGTATAATCATCATACAAATCATGAATCGACTTACCCGCATCTTCTTCTAAATGTGCACGAGTAATACCAACTACTTTAGTAGTATCGCCTAGCGTGATTTCGATTTCTCCCTCACCAACAATTGGCCAATCGAGCTGGGAGATTTGATAACCTTTCGGTAAATCAGGGTAAAAATAATTTTTACGATCAAATACATTGCGTTGATTGATGTGTGCATCTACTGCTAAGCCAAATTTAACCGCCTTACTGACGACTTCTTTGTTTAAAACCGGTAATACACCTGGTAAGCCCAAATCTACCGCACAAGCCTGTGAATTTGGCTCGGCACCATATTTGGTCGCTGCCGCTGAAAAAATCTTAGATTTTGTATTTAACTGAGCATGAATCTCAAGACCAATGACTGTTTCCCATTCCATGCTATAACTCCTGTGGCGCTTGTGTGTGCCAATCAGTTTGTTGTTGGAATTGGTGAGCAATATTTAACAATTTAGACTCAGACCAATAATTACCAATCAGTTGTAATCCCACAGGTAATTTTTGTGCAAAACCTGCCGGAATACTCATGCCTGGTAGGCCAGCTAAATTTGCACTTAAAGTGTAAATATCAGCCAAGTACATTGATATTGGGTCCTTGACTGAGCCTAAATCGAATGCTGTTGTTGGTGAGACAGGGCCCATAATTACATCAACGTCTTTAAAGGCTTTTTTGAAATCTTCACTAATAAGGTGTCTAGTTTTCTGTGCTTTGAGATAGTAAGCATCATAATAACCCGCCGATAATGCATAGGCACCAATCATAATTCGGCGTTTAACCTCCTCACCAAAACCTTCTGTACGTGAACGCAAATATAAGTCTTCTAAATCTTTTGGATTTTCACAGCGGTAACCATAGCGAACACCATCTAAACGCGAAAGGTTTGATGAACATTCACAAGGCGCGACAATATAATAAGTCGGAATGGCATATGCTGAATTTGGTAACGACACCTCTTTAACAGTTGCGCCCATGGCTTCAAACTCTTTAACCGCAGCCATCACTTGACTCGCCACATCCTCATCTAGACCCTCTGAGAAAAACTCTTTTGGTAGGCCAATGGTTAAGCCTTTAATCGAATCGTTTAACGATGCGGTGTAGTCTTCCACATCGCGCTGCGCACTAGTTGAATCTTTTTCATCAAAACCAGCCATCACATTTAATACTAGCGCTGCATCTTCGGCCGTTTGCGTCATGGGTCCCGCCTGGTCAAGACTTGAAGCGTAAGCAATCATGCCATAACGTGACACACGACCATAAGTAGGTTTTAGCCCTGTAATACCACAAAGGCTTGAAGGTTGACGAATCGAGCCACCGGTATCCGTGCCAGTGGCAAAAGGCGCCAAACGCCCTGCCACTGCTGCAGCTGAACCACCCGATGAACCACCTGGTATTTTATTGATATTCCAAGGGTTTTTAACATCGCCATAATAAGAATTTTCATTCGAAGAACCCATGGCAAACTCATCCATGTTAGCCTTACCTAGCATGACTAAATCGGCCTGGTTAAGCTTGTGACTCACGGTTGCATCGTAGGGAGAAATAAAGTTATCGAGCATTTTAGAGCCTGCAGAGGTCTTCACCCCATTAGTGCAAAAAATGTCTTTATGTGCGTAAGGAATGCCAGTCAAAATACCTCCCGCACCTTTGGCAATTTTATCGTCAGCAGCTTGCGCTTGCTTCATAGCCAGCTCATCAGTGACTGTAATAAAGGCATT
>DQNX01000118.1 GCA_015658965.1 Gammaproteobacteria bacterium | reverse complement strand
GCCATGTTTTAGCAACCAGACTGGTTTTTGCTTCGGTTGGATTGGCTGCGGCGTTAATCAGCTCGATGATTTCGTCAATGTTGTGTAATGCAACTGACAAACCTTCTAACAAATGAGCGCGATTTCTGGCTTTGTTTAAATCAAAGATAGAACGACGGCTCACTACATCGCGACGATGGGCAATAAACGCCTCTAAGATGCCCTTAAGTGTCATTAACTTAGGCATGCCTTTGTCAATCGCCACCATGTTGATACCAAACACCGTTTGCATTTCGGTTAATTTGTAAAGATTATTGAGCATCACTTCTGGCACTTCGCCACGACGAAGTTCAATCACCATACGCATACCGTCTTTATCAGATTCATCTCTAAGACCGGTAATACCATCGATACGCTTGTCTTTAACAAGTTCTGCAATCTTACCAATAAGCTTGGCTTTATTGACTTGATAAGGTAACTCTGTAACCACAATACTCTGCTTGTCTTCACCTTCAACGTGCGAGACTGAACGCAGGTAGATCTTACCCTT
This sequence comes from Gammaproteobacteria bacterium, assembly GCA_015658965.1. GTDB lineage: Bacteria > Pseudomonadota > Gammaproteobacteria > PS1 > Pseudothioglobaceae > Thioglobus_C. Next base: position 10,944 of record DQNX01000118.1, on the reverse strand, counting down.
GCCCGTTTCGTAAGCTTGACGTATTCCACTAGCACCATTGATAATCCCGGCTGTTGGGAAATCAGGCCCTGGCATGACTTCTAATAACTCATCAACAGTGATGTTTTCATTATCGATGGTTCTAAGACAAGCCTCAATCACTTCACCTAGGTTGTGTGGTGGGATGTTGGTGGCCATACCCACGGCAATACCAGATGAACCGTTTGCTAATAAGTTTGGTACCCGTGTTGGCAGTACTGATGGCTCTGACTCTGAACCATCGTAGTTGTCGTTGAAATCGACGGTGTCTTTTTCAAGATCGCGTAATAACTCATGCGAAAGTTTGGCCATGCGGATTTCCGTATAACGCATCGCTGCCGCAGAATCGCCATCGACAGAACCAAAGTTACCCTGACCATCAATAAGGATATTGCGCATTGAAAACGGTTGCGCCATGCGAACAATGGTGTCGTACACAGCTGTGTCGCCATGTGGGTGATATTTACCAATCACATCACCGACAATACGGGCTGATTTTTTGTAAGATTTGTTGTAGTCGTTGCCCAAAACATCCATCGCATATAACACGCGGCGGTGTACTGGCTTTAGACCGTCTCGAACATCAGGCAAAGCACGACCAACGATGACACTCATGGCGTATTCCAAATAGGAATCTCGCATCTCGTCTTCGATGGTAACTATGGGGAAATTAGGCTCGAAAGTTTCTGGATTATCAGTGTTCTCAGACATACAAAAAAGGCGTAATTAAATTAGCTTTTATTGTACCCTAAGTGGTATTTTCACACAACAAAAATGTGCAAATAAAGTGGTTATTTTACAAAAATAGTTAACGAAAAAAATAACTGTAAAATCAATAACTTATGCGTTTCTTTTTTGCACGGCTTGTGCCAGTGTTTTGAGTAGGTTTTCAGTGTCTTCCCAACCAATACAGCTGTCCGTAATACTAACCCCATATTCCAGTGATTCTAACGGCCCAACTGGCTGATTGCCCGGGTTGATGTGCGACTCAATCATCACCCCAAAAATCTCGTCAGATCCAGCACTAATTTGGCCAGCAATGTCAGCACCAACCAGCAGTTGATTTTTGAATTGTTTTTGACTGTTGGCATGAGAGAAATCAACCATAATCTTGTCCAATAAACCCTCTGCTCTTAATTGTGCCACTGTTTTATCAACGTGTGTTTTTGAATAATTGGGCCCATCGGCACCACCACGCAAAATAATATGCGCTGTCTCGTTGCCTGACGAAGTGTAATGACTGACGCCGCCTTCTTTATTGACTGAGAGTAAATGATGCGGGTTATTGGCAGATTTAATCGCATCAATAGCGACACTAAGCGAGCCTGTGGTGCCATTTTTAAAGCCAACAGGGCAAGACAAGGCTGAGGCCAGCTCACGATGAGATTGGCTCTCAGTCGTGCGTGCACCAATCGCACCCCAAGAAATTAAATCTGAAATATATTGCGGGGTGATTAAATCAAGATATTCTACTGCTACCGGCATACCCATATCCGCCAAATCAATGAGTAGATGGCGGGCAATCTTAAGGCCTTTGTCAATGTTAAAACTTTCATCCAAGTCTGGATCATTGATTAAGCCCTTCCAACCAATCGTGGTGCGCGGTTTTTCAAAATACACACGCATCACAATCAATAAGTCATCATTAAGTTCTGTTTTTAATGCTGAAAGCCTTTGTGCATACTCACGAGCAGACTTAGAATCATGGATAGAACAAGGGCCTACAATCACCATTAAACGCTTATCTCGACCTTCTAAAATGTCTTTAATAGCTTTTCTGGTTTGAAAAATATGTGCTGACCCATTCTCACTTAATGGGTATTCACCCATCAGTTCATTTGGCGCCATCATCGGCGCACTTGAGGTAATTCTTAAATTGTCAGTATTGTGTTGCACGATTTATTTTTGGTTTTCAATTAAAGCGTAAGCCGAGTGATTGTGAATCGATTCAAAATTTTCTGACTCAAGACGGTAATAATTAATTCTTTCATCTTTATTGAGCTCAACAGCAATATCTCGCACTAGGTCCTCAACAAAAGCAGGATTGTCATACGCTCTTTCAGTAACCACTTTTTCATCTTCGCGTTTTAAAATCGCATAAAGCTCACACGAAGCCTTGCGTTCAGCCAAATCAATTAGATCTTCAATATATAATGTTTTGCCCTTGGTAACTTTAGCCTTAATGGTGATATGTGAACGCTGGTTATGTGCACCATACTTAGAGATACTTTTCGAACATGGGCATAAACTCGTCACTGGAACCAGTACTTTCATCATTACCTCAGACTCGCCTTTATCAAGAATTCCGTATAAAGTTACTTGATAATCCATCATTGACTCTACACCAGATGATGGTGCTACTTTCTTTCTAAAAAATGGAAAATTCAAAGTAATGTGCGCAGTGTCAGATTCTAACTTTGAACGGACTTTTTCAATAATTTTATCAAAATTTCCGCTAGTAAACTCACATGGGCCATCATTTAGGATTTCAATAAAACGCGACATATGTGTGCCTTTAACGTGCTCTGGCAGGGTTACAGTCATGGTAAAGTTACCAATGGTTGGCATACTATTACCGTCACGATCAATATAAGTAATCGGGTGGGAAATATCTTTAATGCCTACTTTGTCAATGACGATTTGACGGATGTCTTTTTTATTTTGTGTATCAGGAAGATCGCATGATTTCATAGTTTTTTCTCCGAATAAGCTACTGAGGCTCTAGGGGTTTCCCAGATAATAACTTCGCATACGCGAACATCTGAGTTGTTAATTAATTGACCGACTTCTTCATAAAAATATTTAGCAATATTCTCAGCCGTCGGATTGAGCTCATCAAAAGGCGGGATTTCATTCAAATATTGATGATCCAATCTCTTGACAACTTTTTTGGTTTGGTTTTTTATTTCACGGAAGTCAATCGCAATACCCATTTCATTAAGTACTTCAGATTCAACAGAAACTTCAACTTGCCAGTTATGGCCGTGTAGACGCGCGCAATTACCCGGGTAATTTCGAAGTGAATGTGCAGATGCAAAATCAGTGACAATTTTTAGGACGAACATAATTCGGAAAAATCGTTAAAAAGACCAATAATTATACCGGTATATCGCGATTAATTACACTTCAATTATTAGGTGGTTGGGCAAGCCTTAATCAACCGCTTCAATAGAGGCAACATTTTGATAACCTTTAGGCAGCACATTGCCGCGACGAGCCCGACTGCCCATATAGTTGGTTAAGTCTCGGAATTTGATGGTAAGGTGGCGTTTACCTGCATAAACCTTAAGATTTTGCGTGTCTAATAAAACACAAATACCGGCAATAAATTCTTGTCTTTGTTTGGCATCTTTACTTGGAATTTGAATCAGTTTATTGCCCTTACCTTTGGGTAGAATTGGTAATTCAGCAATCGGGAAAACCAACAAACGTCCACGATTGGTGACCACAGCAACAAATTGAGCCTCAAGATCGTCCACATTCACAATCGGCATAACCTTTGAATTGATCGGCAAAGACAACGCATGTTTACCGGCCTTCTTTTTCGAAATTAAATCACCAATGGTAGAAATAAAACCATAACCCGCATCAGAAGATAGTAGGATTTTTTGATCCATCTCGCCCATAATCACATTGATAAATTCAGCTTCAGGTGGTGGATTCAACCTGCCCGTTAATGGCTCGCCCTGCCCTCTGGCACTTGGCAAAGAGTTGGCAGATAAAGTGTAGGATCGACCCGTAGAGTCAATAAAAATAGCGCTCTTATTACTCCGACCTTTAACACTCATTAAGTAACCATCACCCGATTTATAATTAAGCGAGGTCGGATCAATATCATGGCCTTTGGCGCTTCGCACCCAGCCTTTGTCACTCAGTACAATGGTCACATTTTCAGCTGGAGTGAGATCCGCTTCATTAAAGGCTTGAGCAGAATTCACATTGGCTTTAATTTGACAACGTCGCTCATCACCAAACTCTTTAACAATGGTTTTAAGCTCTTTTTTAATGTAGGTTTTTAGACGAGTATCACTGGACAACAACAATTCTAATTTGTCTTTCTCAGCAGCCAAACTCTCTTGTTCGCCTTGAATTTTAACTTCTTCTAATTTAGCAAGATGACGCAACTTCAGCTCTAAGATAGCCTCGGCTTGTGTTTCGCTTAACTTGAAATGGGCCATCAATACCGGCTTGGGTTTATCCTCCGAACGGATAATCGCAATCACTTCATCAATGTTTAAAAAGGCAATAAGCAACCCTTCCAAAATATGCAAACGCGCTAAAATTTTATCCAAACGATGGTTTAAACGGTTGGTCACCACTTGAGTTCGATAAACCAGCCATTCTTTGAGCATCGGTATTAGCGGTTTAACTTGGGGCTTGCCATCCAAGCCAATCACATTCATGTTAACGCGGTAATTCTTCTCGAGATCTGTGGTGGCAAACAAATGCAACATAAGGCCGTCAGCATCTATCCGATTTGAGCGCGGTACTATGACAATACGGGTTGGATTTTCATGGTCAGATTCATCGCGAATATCGTCAACTAATGGTAGCTTTTTAGCACGCATTTGTGCAGCAATTTGGGTAATGACCTTAGAGCCTGACGTCTGGAAAGGCAAGGTTTCAATAATAATATCACCGCCTTCTTGCTCATAAGTAGCGCGCATCTTAACCGAACCGTGGCCGGTTTCATAAACCTGTCTAAGCTCTGCTTCAGAAGAGACTATATCTGCATAGGTTGGATAATCTGGTGCAGGAATAAACTGCATAATTTCATCTAGCTCTATTGAGGGCTTGTCTAATAGTGCAATACATGCATTAATCACTTCAGTTAGATTATGTGGTGCCACATCCGTTGCCATGCCCACGGCAATGCCTGAAGTACCATTCAGCAGTAGATTTGGCACCTGTGCTGGTAGAGTCTCTGGCTCTTGCAACGAACCATCAAAATTATCCTTCCAATTAACCGTGCCTTGATTAATTTCTGCTAACAATAAATCAGCATAACGCGACAGCTTAGACTCGGTATAGCGCATCGCCGCAAAGGATTTTGGATCGTCCGGCGCGCCCCAGTTGCCCTGGCCATCAATAAACGGATAACGATAAGAAAATGGCTGTGCCATTAGTACCATCGCCTCATAACACGCACTGTCGCCATGTGGATGAAACTTACCCAAAACATCACCCACCGTGCGTGCTGATTTTTTAAATTTGGCAGTTGACTTAAGCCCCAATTCGCTCATCGCATAAATGATACGACGCTGCACCGGCTTGAGGCCATCGCCGACAAACGGCAAAGCACGATCAAGAATCACGTACATTGAATAATCAAGATAAGCGCGCTCTGAAAACTCTGCGACGCTTTGTTGCTCAAGGCCGATTTGGTTCATTTTCCCCCTGGAAATAACTGACTTTTATCAAAAAGTTTTAAGTCATTTTAATGCAACTTTTTAACAGTGATAGGTTAAATCACACAAAGCTTTTAAAGAATAATTAACTTGAGTCTTTTATTAAGCGACCTTTGCATAATCCGAAAATCCAACAACCTCAAAAAATTTGGGAAATAATGCAAATGATTATTTTTTGGCCAGAAAAAGACATTTTCCAGCTAAAATATAGCCTAAAACATTGATTTTATACACAAAAAATGGGTTTTAAGTATCTAAAAATACCGACATAGGCAAGACCTATGTTGAAAGTTAAAAATCTTGGAAATTTTACTTGCACCCTCTTTCGGGGTGCGAATGGCTATTTTTAATACGACTTTTTATCTGAGATGAACAACTTATTCAAAATCTTCGGTGGTAATACACGAGCAGAATAAATTACGATCACCATAAACGTTATCGATACGCTTTACGGGTGGGAAATATTTATTCGCTACCAATGATTTAACCGGATATAGGGCTTCTTGCCTGCTGTAGGGATAAGCCCATTCACCCACCATTTCATGCGCCGTATGTGGGGCATTTTTAAGCGGATTGTTGTCTTTATCCCAACTGCCATCAATGACTTTTTGAATCTCATCATGAATGCTAATCATGGCAGTAATGAATCGATCTATTTCGCGTTTTGATTCGCTTTCAGTCGGCTCAATCATTAGCGTACCAGCCACAGGGAATGACATGGTTGGCGAATGAAATCCATAGTCCATTAAACGCTTAGCGATGTCTTCTTCGGAGATTCCACTTTGCGCTTTAAGTGGACGAATGTCAATAATACACTCGTGCGCAACCATGCCTTGTGCGCCACGATACAAGATTGGGTAACTGTCTTTGAGTGCATCGGCAATGTAGTTGGCACTAACAATGGCAATTTCAGTTGAACGTTGCATGCCGTATTTACCCAGCAATTTAATGTAGCTCCATGAAATGGGCAAGATTGAAGCAGAGCCATACATCGCCGCTGATACGGCATTTGAATTTCTATCAAGCGGGTCGCCGGGCAAAAACTCAGCCAAGTGCGCTTTAACACCAATCGGGCCCATACCCGGGCCGCCGCCGCCATGCGGAATGGCAAAGGTTTTGTGTAGATTAATGTGCGATACATCGGCGCCAAATTCGCCCATACGCGTCACGCCCACCATGGCATTAAGATTGGCACCATCAAGATAAACCTGTCCGCCTGCTTGATGAATAATGTCGCAGATATTTTTAATTTCCACTTCAAATACACCATGGGTTGATGGATATGTCACCATAATGGCGGACAAATTATCAGCATGCTTTTCTACTTTTGCTTTTAAATCATTAATATCAATGTTGCCCGATTCATCACATTTAACAATCACCACTTTCATGCCTGCCATCACCGCACTTGCCGGATTGGTCCCGTGTGCTGACGAAGGAATTAGGCAAACATTACGATGAGAATCACCACGTGAATCATGATAAGCATGAATTGCCAGTAGGCCTGCAAACTCCCCTTGAGAGCCCGCATTTGGCTGCAATGAAACTGCATCATAGCCTGTAACCTCACACAAGGCGTACTCTAAATCTTTGAACAATTGCTGATAACCTTGGGTTTGATCAATCGGCGCGTAAGGATGCATTTTTGAAAAACCCGGTAGGCTAATGGGGTACATTTGTGTCGCTGCATTGAGCTTCATGGTGCATGAGCCGAGCGCGATCATTGAGTGGTTAAGCGCAATATCTTTATTTTCTAAACGCTTTAAGTAACGCATCATTTCAGTTTCACTGTGATACTGACTAAACACTGGATGGGTTAAATACTCGGAATCACGCAGCATTTCAGCTGACAATATCGATTCTGATTGACTTAATTCGGCTACTGAAAATACAGCTAAAAGTGCTAATAATTCAGTTTGTGTGGTGGTTTCATCAACTGAAATACTGAGCTGCGTTGCACTTAGTAGACGGATATTAATACCCACTTTTTGAGCTGAATCGAACAAAGTTTGCGCTTCGCTGGTGTTAATGGTGATGGTGTCAAAAAATTGTTCAGCCGCCAATTCAAATCCAGCTGATTTAAGACTGATCGCCAAACTGCTTGCTTTAGTATGCACTTTAGTGGCAATTTTTTTAAGGCCCGCGGCACCATGATAAACGCCATAAGCTGCCGCCAGTACTGCCAATAATACTTGCGCAGTGCAGATGTTGCTGGTGGCTTTATCACGGCGAATGTGCTGCTCGCGTGTTTGCAATGACATGCGCATAGCCGGATTGCCCAATACATCTTGCGAGACGCCAATAATACGCCCTGGTACCATGCGTTTAAATTCATCACGCGTGGCTAAAAATGCAGCGTGCGGTCCGCCAAATCCCATCGGAACACCAAAACGCTGAGAGTTTCCAACGGCAATATCAGCGCCCATTTGGGCCGGTGTTTTAATTAAAGCCAAGGCCAAAATATCACAAGCAACAATGGTTAATACACCATTGTCTTTGGCTTTATTGATATCACCGGTCAAATCACGAACTTCACCATTAGTGCCTGGTGATTGCAATAGCGCTGCAAAACAGTCACTAAAATCATTGTTTTGAATGTCTTCAACCACCAGCTCTATGCCTAATGGCTTGGCGCGAGTTTGTAAAATAGTAATGGTTTGTGCGTTAGTATTGCTGTCAATTAAAAATCGATTTGACTTATTTTTACGATTGGCTCGTTTTGCCATCATCATTGCCTCAGCGCAAGCCGTTGGCTCGTCAAGTAATGAGGCATTAGAAATATCCATGCCCGTCAGATCGATGATCATTTGTTGGAAATTTAATAACATTTCCAAACGTCCCTGCGAAATTTCAGCTTGATAAGGTGTGTACGCCGTGTACCATCCTGGATTTTCTAAAATATTACGCTGAATCACTGTTGGCATGAGTGTGCCGTAATAACCTTGGCCAATGAAGTTGGTAGCCACTACATTTTCAGCTGCCAACTGGGTCGCCAATTCTAAAGAGTCGCGCTCGGTTAGGCCTTCTTCAACAGCCATACGATTGCCAAATAAGATGCTTTCTGGTACTGTTTTGGCAATTACTTGCTCTACAGAATTGCAACCAATAGCGCCCAACATTGCGTCAATTTCTGCCTGATTTGGGCCAATATGTCTGTCTAAAAACTCGTTACTCATGCCGTATAAATAAAAAAAATTAAGACTTGAATTTTAGCCTTTTTTTAAAAAAAAACAACCTAAATAAATAAGGGGATTTTTAACCTGGCGGCCAGGTAAGTGAACGACCACCCAAGCAATGCAGATGAATGTGGTAAACCGTTTGTCCGCCATCTTCATTGCAATTCATCACCACGCGATAACCCTCTTTTGCAAAATTAAGCTGCTTGGCGATTTTGGTGGCGGTAAGTGTTAATTTTCCGATTAAAGCAGCATCATCTGCCTCGTTTAAGGTGGCGATGTGTTTTTTTGGAATGACCAAAAAATGATGCGGCGCTTGAGCGCCAATATCATGAAAAGCATAAACATCCTCATCTTCATAAATTTTATCGGCTGGAATTTCGCCAGCAATAATTTTGCAAAATAAACAATCGGCCATAGTTTTATACCTATCGGTACTGACGCAAATACCACCAACCAAACACCTTTTTAGCAAAGTGCATGAGTCGGCAATTTGGCAGCACAAGCCCGCCCTTTAAGGTGCGAGACACATACATACCTTTGTTGTTTGAATCAACAATACATATCAGTTCAATTTTAAAAGTATGGCTGGCCGTCTTGCCATCTAAACTATCCAGTGCATTCTTGGCGGCGGCTTCGGCTTGCAAATCAGCCATGTGTGCTTGTTTTGGCATCCAATCTGGGCCCGGATATGAGCCCGAATCACCGGCGACAAAAACTTTGTCAGCATCGTCCACTTCACAGAATTTACTGGCTTTTAATAGGCCGCCCTCGCTACGCGTAAGATCGGTATTATCAAACCAAGTGTTGCCAGTCATACCGGGCATGAATAAAATCAAATCAGCGGCAAACTCACCACCTTCAGTGACAACTTTATCAGCCGTAAATTGCTTCATTTTGTGGCCAAGATGGGTGGTAATATTGCGTTTTTTCATTTCGTCCAATAGACCTTTAACCGCTTTTTTTCCCAGGCGCGCACCTGGTTTTTGCGCTGGGGAAAAGAAGGTTAGATTAAATTTATCGCGTCTGCCTTCGGCGCGTAACTGCGTATCAATACCAAACAAAAATTCAAACATTGGGCCACCACGCATAGCGCTCGGCTCTTTTGGGTTGCCTGAAAATCCAATGGCAATATTACCGCCGTCCATCGCCTTTAAACGATCACGAATGGCCTCAGCTGCGATTAACCCTTCACAAGGAGTAATAGAATGCTCAATGCCAGGCAATTTTTTAATAAATCGCCCACCTGAGGCAATAATCAGTGCGTCATTTTCATACAGACCAATGGGCGTAATCACCTTGCGGCCACCCGCCTCTATACCTGTCACCTCGCTGGCCACGTGATGAACTTTCATGCGTTGGAAAAAATTATCCAAAGGTACAACGATGTCTTTTTTGCTGGCAGCGCCCGATGGCACCCAAATAAGACTTGGCATATACACCAACTCTGCCTGGGGAGATATCAAGGTAATTTCACATTGTTTATCTTTTTTTCTAAGGGTTTTAACAGCGGTTAGGCCGGCAAATCCTGAGCCGATAATGGTAATTTTTTTCATTTTAATCCTTGTTTACATTATGGCAAAAATGCCCGTTATCTGGTGCTTCGACACTGCTGGCAATATTGTCGATAAATGCTTGTAATTCGTCAAATTCTAACACAGTCAAAATTCTAGTGATGACATCTGGTGATACTCTTAAAGTACACAGTCTACCACTTTTAAGCTTAACTTCCATGCCAGCCGTATTCATTGTCAGCGCATCGTCTGTTTGCTCTAACATTTTCTCCAGCTGATCTTGCAGCTCATCGTACAAATCTTGCAATTCAGCTAGTACAGCGTCGCTGGTATCATCAGCAATTGAAACAATTTCACCTTGAACTGAGCCAAAGCCTTGATCATCTTCACGTTTAAATTCTATTCCCACCTTTGTCAAATGGTCTTTAAATTTATCTGAGAGTGTCGGGTCGAAAAATATATAATCTAACATAATTATTTTTTATAAATCTATTTAGGATATTTTAATGCTTGATCAGAACGCTTTAGACACTTTATTTATTAACGCTAGAAGTCACAACGGCTGGCTAGACCAAACCGTATCAGAGGTGCAGATTAAACAAATTTACGAACTTATGAAATTCGGCCCAACCTCTGCTAACAATTGCCCTGCCAGACTAACTTTTGTTAAATCTAGCGACGCTAAGCAAAGGTTAAAATCACATTTAGATGAAGGCAATGTTGAAAAATCGATGCAAGCGCCAGTTGTTGCAATCATTAGCTATGATACGGAATTTTATGAAAAACTGCCGTTTTTATTCCCGCATGCTGATGCTAGAAGTTGGTACG
>DQNX01000024.1 GCA_015658965.1 Gammaproteobacteria bacterium | reverse complement strand
TAACAAGCCCTAATTCTACACCACGACAAATTGCCCCATCATGCCACGATCTTCATGCTCTAGAATATGACAGTGATACATATATGGTGTATTTGCATCGCTAAAATTTGGAAACTTCATAATCACTTCAACTGTCTCATCTGGATGGACTAATACCACATCTTTATAGCCTAACTCATGACCCTTGATGCCGCCTTCTCGACTAATCACCTTAAATTGCACATTGTGAATGTGGAATGGATGCGCATGCATTGAATCGTTTTTAATTGTCCAAACTTCGACTGTTCCAGCTTTAACCACCTCGTCAATACGCTGCATATCCATTGACTTGTCATTAATCGTTAGCAAATCTTTTGACCCGAATAATGCGGCAGCCATCAATTGAGGCCCCATGTTCATTTGCAAAGTCATCAATCTTTCTTGAACGGCGACCTCTCTTGAATAAGTGGCATGTACTGATAATTTTTCTACAACTGTTGCAGTTGATAATGCCGCCTGACTGCCGTCAATTTGGAAGATATTGAATTCTTTTTTTTCATTCATCATGCCTCTGCCACCCATGCCTGACATAGAGTCATGATTAGCATGATGTTTAAGTATCGGCATACTTCCATCGGCTACATCGACTACAATCTCAACCCGCTCAGCTGGTGCTATGGTAAATTTCTTACTCGTGATTGGTTTTTCTAATAAGCCACCATCACTCGCAATAATCTTAAATGGACGATTATCGTCAAATTGCAATTGATAAATTCGTGCATTAGAACTATTCAGAATGCGTAATCTAATTAATGATCTTTTAGCTTTTAGGACAGGGTTAATCACACCATTAACCAAAATCGTAGCGCCTTTCTTACCCATCATGCTATCACGCATACTACTCAGATATTGCATTGAGCCATCTTGGTTGAAGTCTTTGTCTTGAATAATGACCGGAAAATCATCAACGCCGTACTCTGATGGAAGGTTTAATGATTGAGAATTTTCATCATCAATAATAAACATGCCTGCTAGACCTTTATAAACTTGCTCCCCAGTTTCATGCATTTGATGTGAATGATACCAAAGTGATGCGGCTGGCTGGATAATGTCAAACTCACTCAACCACTTGGCTGAAGGCTTGATTGGCTGATGAGGCCCACCATCTGCTTTAGCGGGTAATTTAACCCCGTGCCAATGCAATGTGGTCGTTTTATGAAGGCTATTTGTCACATTTACATGAACACTATCGCCCTTATTAGCACGTAGAGTAACCCCTAGGAAGGGCTGATTAATGCCCCAAGTTTTGGTTGATACATTGGGCAAGATTTGACTTATGCCCGATTGAATATCAAGATCAAAGTACACGTCTTTACCAGAGCGCCTGCCTAACTCTAAAGGGGGACTTGGAACGCATTAGGAGATAAAAAACCTTTTGCTTGAAGTAATTGTTTAGGCAATATCGCAAAAGCCAAAATTGATTGGATAAATTTCCTTCTAGTTAACACGGTATTACCTCCTAAATTTTATTTAAATCTCACATTGTATTTTTGTTGTATTTCATTTGGCCATAAGTCATGAATATAATCTAACAAGCCCTGTTTTTCGTCTTCACTAAGCTTGTCTTTAAACCCTGGCATCCAGCCACCAATCTTGATGCCACCATCATTAATCGTGGTTAACAATGCTTTTGGCGAATGGTGCCAAGCGTGTGCAGTACCATTAATCGGTGGTGCTGGGTATTTACCGTTTGCTTGAGTTTTTTTCCAATCTTTAACTAAGCCTTGTCCAGCCTTACCATGGCAGCTAATACAGTTTTTGTCAAAAGCTGTATTACCTAACTGAATACTTTTTTGTGCTTGTGCATCGCCATCACCACCACCAAAACAGCCTGTTAAAAAAACCGCAGCTAAAACTAATGCTAATCTTTTCATAAAAATCTCTCAATTAAATCATTCAAAAAATTATAACCTTTTTCACTCGATCTAATGTTCTTACTATTAATAACAAGAAGCCCTAAATCTTCAGCTTGTGATAGTTGATTTTTAATAATGCTTATCGATTGCCCAGTGTATCGCTCGAATAAATCAGGCTCAAAACCTTGTTTCAGCCTTAAGGCATTCAGCATAAACTCAAACGATAAATTCTCTACTTGTTCAATAACACCTACTGGATTATTGACATAATCTTTAGGTGATTTTAGCTTACGCGTACGTAATATCTTGCCTGTATTAATATCGGTAATCTTGCC
>DQNX01000053.1 GCA_015658965.1 Gammaproteobacteria bacterium | reverse complement strand
TAGGGTTGGCGACGACGTTTGTTTTGGTGGCTTCCAATACGACCATTTCTATTTTTCGCCACCAGATTTCAAAAGAAGTGCGTATTCCTATTTTTGTTTTATTGATTGCTTCTTTTGTAACGATTGTTGAACTAACAATGCAATCCTATTTTTACGATCTGTATTTAATATTAGGTATTTTTGTGCCTTTAATTGTGACTAATTGTGCAATTTTAGGCAGAGCTGAAGCTTTTGCCAGTAAAAATACTTGGGGCAAATCTGCACTTGATGGACTGATGATGGGTATCGGTTTTTCACTGGTGTTAATTTTGCTTGGGGCGATGCGCGAGCTGATTGGCTCGGGCACATTATTTGATCAAGCTTCCTTACTAATCGGCTCTTTGGGTGACACACTAAGCGTCACGGTGTTTGATGATTATCAAGGCACACTGTTAGCAATTTTGCCGCCAGGGGCATTTATTGGTCTTGGGCTGATTGTTGCTGTAAAAAACTTTATTGATTTGAAAGCGGTTGAGAGATCAAAATCAATGCTGGTTAACGAAGGCGTAAGAACAACAAGTCTTAGTAACTCATAAATGGAGAAAATCATGAGAAAATTAATATTATTGTTTGCCAGTTTATTCGTATTAGGGGTCAACGCAGAAGGTGAAGTTACAAAAAAAGTATTTATCTCACCGGGTGTTGTTTCACTAGATGTGTCTCACAACGGTGAAGTTGTTAAACTACAAAGAAACCAAGATCGGGACAATGAAATATCAAATTTTTACGTAAAAACCACGCGCGGAAAAATCCAAAAAATGCACCCCTTTGCGCCGCACAAAGTTGAAACCATTGGCGAGCTTGATATGATTGAATATATCAAACAAAGATCAGCGGGTGATGATAATATTATGGTGATTGATACGCGCACACCCAACTGGCCGGTGATTTCAGGCGGTATTCCAACAGCAATCAATATTCCTTATACCCGGTTTAAAAACAAAGAAAAAGCACTAGAGATTATGGAAGATCAGCTTGGTGTACAAGTGGATGATGTATTTGATTTTAGTTACGCTAAAACCTTAGTGATGTATTGCAACGGTATTTGGTGTGGGCAAACACCAACCGCCATTAGTGCGCTACTTAAGTATGGCTACCCTGCTGCAAAAATCAAATATTACCGCGGCGGCATGAACGCTTGGAAATCTCTAGGATTGACAACGGTTAATTTATAGACTTTGAAAACCATTCAGGATTATCTTAACAGCGGCGCAATCGATATTGCGCCGCTGTTGTGCTCAGTGCTAAACAAAACCAGTGTCGAGCTCATTACCCAAAATGGCTATGTATTAACGCCCAACGAAAAACAAACGTTAGATGGATTTATCAAACAGCGCACTGATGGTGTGCCTTTTTCTTATATTAGCGGACACCAAGGCTTTTACCATCTAGACTTTAAGGTTGATCCAAACACGCTAATCCCCAGACCAGAAACCGAACTACTCATCGATATAGCACTGGATTTATTCCCTGACAAGGGAAGGCCTTGTCGTTTGTTGGATTTGGGTACGGGTAGCGGTATTATCGCCGTGACTTTGGCGGATAAAAATCCGCATTGGGTGGTGCTTGCAAGCGACTATTCCGCTGGTGCACTTGCGGTGGCAAAATCTAATGATGTCACTAATCGGATAGTGTTTTTACAGGGCAGTTGGTTTGAGCCTATTAACGATCAGTGCTTTGATTTAATTATCTCCAATCCGCCTTATATCGAAGAAAATGACGCTTATTTACAGGATTTAACCTATGAGCCCATCAGTGCGCTAACCGCCGGAAAAGACGGCCTGAATGATATTAAAATTATTATCAATCAAGCGCCAAATTATCTTTCAAAAAATGGATTTTTATTGCTAGAACACGGCTTTGATCAACAAGATAGAATTGTAAAATTATTAGCGGAAAACTTTACTAATATTCAAACTTTTAAAGATTACAATGCAAAAGACCGCGCTATTTTGGCACAGGTTAAACAGTAATATTTATCTTGGTTTTTTAATGCTTTTTTTAAGCTTGTCAATGTACTTAGAATCCACTTCGCAGTATTTCTCTTGCTGAGTAAAAAAATCTTCCTCAACCCAAGTGCTTGAAGGTTTAAATACCGGGGCAGTGGTTTTGCCAGTTTGCACCATGGTGTTATCGGTATAGATGGTTATATTTTTATCAGAATAGAGAATGTCTTTATTGGCAAAAATAGGCGTTGATGCGCCCAATAAAACCACCATAAAAATTGTCTGAACCCTATTCATGGCTTTATTCTACAATAAATACAAGTGCTGGTTTTACGTTTTATCCGACTCGTATTGCCAGCATAAGGTGAATAAACGATATTTTTACAATCATTAAATATGGATTTTTACGAGTATTTTTTCTTTCTACAAGGCATTGTTTAAGCGAGTGAGGGAATGTGGGCTAACCACATGACCAAATGAGCTTAAAAAATAACACCGTAGAAAGGAAAAAGACGAAGTAAAAAATGGTGAAGTCGGTCTGTAAGCCGGGTTCTGTAATAGACAGTCATTCATCTACGCGCATTGTTGCCAAAACGCTTTAGCACTCTACCCGCTACCTTATGCGAGCCGCATCAATGGTAGCCTATTTGAGCTTGCT
>DQNX01000127.1 GCA_015658965.1 Gammaproteobacteria bacterium | reverse complement strand
GTAAGCAATTGCTAATTTTTTTTTAGAAATTGGCTAAATCGAGAAAATTTATATTCAGTCTTATCCTATTATTTCAAGAATTCTGAGGTTAATTACCAGACCAGCGATTAACGTGGTATGGCGTGCCCGACAAGCCGACGCAAAATTGCGATACCATTCCTTCTAATTTGTCGGCTAGTGCGCGTGAATCAGTATTTGATTCTAACAGCCTTTCAACCGTTTTTTCTACATCATTACAAAGTTTGGCATAGTCAATATTTACGAATTTACGATTTTTTAAAATAAACTCTCCATTAACCATAACGCTATCCACAGCACTACTATCTTCTGTATGCACAATTTGGTTTATTGGATCATTGAAGGGGATATAATTAACATTAGCGAGATTGAGAAAGACAATATCAGCGAATGACCCTTTGGCAATTTTGCCAATTTTATCTCCAAACCCCAGTGCTTGAGCACTACCCTCGGTTGCCATGGTGAAAATCTCGCTTGTTTTAAACCATTGGTTAGTGTCAGGCGATCTAATCCTAGATACAAACGAAGCGATCCGCATCGCTTCAAACATGTTTTGATTGTCGGCACAATGTGAGCCATCCGTACCAATGCCTACGTTCAAACCTAAATCAACTGCTTTCCTGGCGGGAGCAATACCGGAACCTAAACGAAGATTACTGCCTGGGTTATGAGCCAATGAGCATCCCTTATCGGCTAATCGCCTAAGATCATCATCGTCTAACCAAACGCCATGAGCAGCGGTAAAATTTGGCCCAAGAAATCCCAGATCATCGAGATGTGCCGTTAATGTTTTTCCATATTTTTGGAGACCTGTGACAGCCTGAACACGTGATTCTGCCAAATGCATATGGAGACCAAGATTGTTTTGACATGCAATTTCATGGCATGAATTAAGAAACTCATCGCTACAATGAAGGGGTATAGTTGGGGCAAGAGCAAACTTGGTTTGTGCCTGATTAAATGACCAGTTTTTTGCAAGCGTTTCACAAGTCAATAGAATTTGTTCGCGTGGAGATGCGAGAAACGAAGATAGTTGTTTTTTCTCAGTGGTTGGAAAAGTCTCAAAAAGATCTGGTATTGCTTCATAAAAGGATCGGTCCGCGATCATCGGTGCAATCGTAGATCGCACTCCCACATCCTCGTATGCTTTAGCAACAGCCTGAATCCCTTCAGTTGTTGGTAGCGGCGCTTCAAAGTAAAGATCATAAGTTGCAGTGCAACCCTTTAATACCATTTCCACCGCATTTAGAACTGCAGATAAATATTTGTCCTCTCTATCACGAGAACCATTTAACCAGGTACCGGCATGCAAAAGGTGTTCAAGTGTCCAACGGTCTCCTAACCCTTTAGAAAAACTACCATGACCATGGGTATGCGCATTGACCAATCCGGGGATTAAAAGCATGTTGCTGGCATCAATTACTTTTACTTCAGATGAGACATTGAGACTAGGTTCCCCAATCTCGCGAATTACACCACCTTGGATAAATAAATCTTTGAATGAGGCGACTCCAGAAAGGCTATTTAATAATCGGCCTTTACGGATAACAATGGGCTGAACATCCGGCATATTGAACACCACTCAAATTAAAAAAACAGTTGTAGTTATTAATGCAAATTATGTAATTAGCTTTTAGCACTGCTTCACCGGTTTTCTCAGTTACTTTCGGTGAAAGGTGTGCATAACGCAATGTTGGTTGTATATCTAGTTATCCTAAGATTTTCATATTTATCTCTAATATTTCAGTGTTTTTATATTTTGAATATCACAGCTATATGAAATTGAAGGTATACTGGGCTATTGATTTAAGACCAACACCAAACTGAGCGATAACGAATAGGCCAATGCCAAATTGATATATGCCAATTAAGCCAACACCAAATTGTGAAATGTTGATGATGCCAACCCAAAACTGTGAAATGCAGATGAACCCTTTGCATTTTGACCAATCGCAATGATGCCACTGTAAACTTGCCATTGACAATCGTGAACTACACCCCAAGTAAGATTTAGTAAGGGGAAACTACCGATTGTGAATTTACTTTTGTAATTCATAACTACCAACAATATTATGTTTTATACCCATAAGCTTTTATAAACGGCTCGAATTATTATAATATATAATTTATGAAGTAATTACACTAAAATTAAAGGTGGCTCCAGGCATTGGGTGTGGAGTTACTCCTGATTTAATGTACCATTTAATGTACCATTTGGGCCATAATGTACCACTTTAAAGATAAATACTTAAGCATATAGCTGCCGGTGTGTCATTGAATTTCTCATACATTTTTTTCTCCCGATAGAATGTTGATTAAATGATTTTAAATGTTAATATATAACGCAGACAGGTTTGTTTTGCAAGAAAGTGGGGATTTTATTTGGAGGGTGTCTACTGTGAAGAATTAGTGGGAATACTGTGTATATGATGAAGTTCACGCACACTACACGCACGCACGAGGCAATTTATTAGGTGACCATTGTTGGTGTCTATAAGC
>DQNX01000043.1 GCA_015658965.1 Gammaproteobacteria bacterium | reverse complement strand
ATGAAAGCTGGTGAATCTTGCGATGTATCAGTTAAGCCAGAAGACGCTTATGGTGCTTATAATTCAGAGGCGATTCAAGAGATTCAAAAGTCAGCCCTACAAGGTATTGACAATCTTGAAGTAGGTATGGAGTTAAAATCTAAAGGTGGGCAGGGTGATCCATTCATTGTTTACGTTAAATCAATTAATGAAGATACAGTGACGATTGATCCTAATCATCCATTGGCTGGAGAAACACTTCACTTTAGTGTAAGTATTGAAAATGTAAGAGAGGCCACAAAAGATGAGTTAGAGCATGGCCATGTCCATTCGGGCTCTTGTTCACACTAAAATTACCTTTTAATTTGGCAGATAATATAGTAATTAGTACATAGGGGAAAAAGAATGACAGTAAAAAAAGACGCGGTAGTAGAGATGCATTACACCTTAAAAAATGATGCGGGTGATGTAATTGACTCATCAGAAGGTAAAGAGCCAATGCCATTTATGCACGGACGTGGCCATATTATTTCTGGTTTAGAAAAAGCAGTTGAAGGCATGAAAGTGGGTGAGTCTTGTGATGTGTCTTTAGCGCCTGCAGATGCTTACGGTGCTTATGATAAAGAAGCTATTCAAGAGATTCCAATGGAAGCCTTGAAAGGTATTGACAAGCTAGAAGTCGGCATGGATCTTCAATCACAAGATCAACAAGGCAATCCAGTTACCGTTAATGTTGTAAAGATCAATAAAGAATCTATTACGATTGATGCTAACCATCCATTAGCGGGTGAGACACTGCATTTTAATCTCAGAATTGAGAGTGTTAGAGAAGCAACAAAAGAGGAATTGGACCATGGTCACGTCCATTCGGACTCTTGTTCGCACTAAAATTACCTTTTAAACGACGTAATGGCTCATCAGTGTCCATTATGTCGCTCTAAGAAAAGTCAGCCTTATTTCAAGAATAATGACGCCAGTTATTATTCATGCACTCGCTGTGATTTGGTTTTTACGCCCAAAGAATTTCATCTGAGCGAAGCGGCAGAAAAAACTCGCTACGATTCACATCAAAACGACCCGAAAGACAAACGCTATCGTGAGTTTCTCTCTCAGGTTTTTAATCCGGTTATGGATTGTATTCAATCAGACGCCAAAGGCTTGGATTTTGGGTGTGGACCAGGCCCAACACTCTCAGTAATGTTTGAAGAGCAAGGTTATGCGGTTGATTTATTTGATAAATTTTATGCCAATAATCAATCGATTTTCAACAACAAATACGATTTTATTACTGCCACCGAAGTCGCTGAGCACTTAGACAATCCTGGCAATGAATTGTCAAGATTGTTTGATATGCTAAGTGCAGGGGGTGTATTAGCCGTTATGACCAAGATCCTTGATGACCAGGTTGATTTTAAATCGTGGTACTATAAAGACGATCCAACACATATTTGCTTTTTTAGTCAAATCACAATAAAACACCTCGCTAAAGCGTGGGATGCACGTATTCAGTTTTATGGCAACGATGTTATTTTGTTTTTTAAATAAAACAAAATAAGCAATTATTTAAGCAGCACTGTTAGCACTGTTGTCCAAATTCTCAACATAGAAGTGACCATAATAACGAATCGACTTAGCATGATGGGATCTTAAAATTTCTGCCGCTTTGCTACGTGCAGAATCTGTCAATGCTGAAATACTCACAATCGTATGACCTTCTATTAAACCTTTTTTAACGCGCTTTAAGTACTTTGATTCTTCCCCTTGTGCAATAAATTGCCATTTACGAATAATCTTAGTTATTAGGCCGTGATTTTGACCGTCTGGATCAAGAAATTGCAATCCTTCTTTTCCAACTGCTTCATCAATATCGGCACCATCAAACCCGGCATTCATTAATTCGCAACAGACTTCATCAGCTTCCATTTTACTATCTACGATCGCAACGACACGATTGGTTGGATAGGTTTCAAAATTTTGCTTTGTATGAGCTAACATTTGACTTCTCCTTAATTTTTAAAATTTAATCAATACATTTATTCATTGACTTGGTTTAACTATACGCTTTATTGTGTAAATTCAAAAACACTCTAAACATCACTATTTTTTATTAAAAAAGAGTATAGTTAAAAAAGATGCACGCTTTATTTATAAAATTATGAAAAAAATCTGGATTTTTATTGCTGTTAGTGGTGCATTAGCTGTCATCATGGGTGCAATGTCAGCACACATGCTTAAAGACGTACTGGCAGTTAATGATATTGCTCGCATACAAACAGCTGCTACTTACCAAATGTACCATACCTTGTTGCTTGCAGTGCTTGCAGTATATTACCAATACAACCCATTAAAAGCCATCAAGCAAAGTGGTTGGATATTTGCCCTGGGTATTGTGCTATTTTCAGGCAGTCTATACTTATATACCTTTAGTAAAATTCAGGTAATGGTTTTTATTACGCCAATAGGCGGCCTATTGTTTATTTTGGGCTGGTTAAGCTTATTAAGATTGGCAAAACGTAACTCATTTTAGACCAAAAAAAAGCCTGCAATTGCAGGCTTTTTTTATCACGATTAAAACCTAAAAAGAACCTTCTTTAGCGCCTTCAATAATCGCATTCATTTTTTCAGCAACATCCATTGCAGGACCTAATGCATCTTCTGGTAACTTCATAGCGTGCATCACATCAGGATTCATGCTAATCATTCTGATTTTACCATCTTTGCCTTCAACCACCGCAATACGACAAGGAAGAATCACCGCATAACGATCATCAATATCGGCGATTTTACCGGCAGTAGCCGCATCACAAATGTTGTGAATGCTTAAATGACGATAAGGCTTGCCCGTTACATTTTTAATTTGCTCACTTAAAGGAAACATGGCCACGTGCAGGATACTTTCATTGGTTGCCATAGACATGATTGACTCATCGACCTCTGGGCCAGTAATGCCCTCATCAACCTCAGTCACTTGGATCATTTGCATAAACAGATCGGCTGTCATTTTTGGAGATTCAGCAGTTTCTGCCGTTGCAACTGTATTACTCGCTGCCTGTTGTGCAGAATTGGCTGCAAATTGTGCTGCTTGCATTGGGTTGAAACTTTGGTTTTGCCAATTATGGCCGCCATTGAAAGGTCCCATGTTATTGCCGTTCATTGGGCCAAATCGGTTGAAAGGGTGGCCGTTATTGCCACCATCGAAAGGGCCAAAATTAGTGCCAGCACCAAACGGACCGAATGCATTATTGCCACCAAATGGACCGTAGTTGTGGTTACCCCAAGGACTCCAGTTTTCAGCAGTTGCACTGCCCATGGTTAAAGCACCAGTAATGGCCAAAATGACCGATAATTTGTTTTTAATTTCCCTTTCCTTAGCTGATAATTAAGCGCAGAATTCTAGCATAGTTGATCTAGTTATGTCATAATAATCAAGATTTTTTTTATCAAAATAACCATGAGATATTACTTATTACCCCTACTTTGTCTTTTAAGCTTTACCAGCATCCACGCTGAAACGGAGATTATTAGTGCTGAACAAACACTTGAAGCTGTTAAAAAAAGAATTGTAAACATCAACACCGCTGAGCTTGTTGACATATTAGACAAAAACCCCGACGTTGTTTTGATTGATGTGCGTTCACCGTTTGAGCTTAAATACACAGGCACAATTAACCGCGGCCAAAATGTTAATATTGTTCGTGGCTGGCTAGAGTTTCAAATTGCCGATCACGCCAACTCAAAAGACACGCCAATTATTGTTTATTGTGGTCGCAATCTGCGTTCACCGCTTGCTGCAAAAACATTAGAAACCATGGGCTATACCAACGTTAAGAATTATGCCGATGGATTTATAACTTGGAAAGAAGAATTTAACGCCGTCAAAATCAGCGACCATGAGCCGAGCAATATTTTGTACCGATTGCCTGAAGAAGTAGCGCCAGGTGTTTATTCAGCCATTGGCGCCACCCAGCCCTACACCTATGAGAATTCAAATCATAACAACAACTTGTCTTTCATCGTTACCACGGATGGTGTTTTGGTGTTTAATGCCGGTGGCAGTTATTTAGTGGCCAAAGCCCTGCATGCAGAGATCAAAAAAATCACCGATCAAAAGGTTAAATACGTGGTTTTAGAAAACTCTCAAGGCCATGCAATTTTGGGTTCAAATTATTGGAAAGAGCAGGGCGCTATTATTGTTGCCCATGTTGAGGCTGATAAAGAAATAAAACTCAAGGGTGAAGATATTTTTGCGCGCTCGTTAAACGTACAAAAAGACAAGTTCATTGGCACCAAAATTGTGCGTCCAGATCTAACTTTTGAAGAGCAACAAAACATCACACTGGGCGATACCAAAATCGAGCTGATGCATATCGGCGCATCCCATTCGCCGGATGACATTCAACTTTGGCTACCTGAACAAAGACTGTTAATTAGTGGTGATACCGCTTTTAACGAGCGCATGTTGCCAATTTTCCCACACACCAACGCCGCCGAATGGATCCAAACTTGGGATAAAATTGAAGCTTTAAATCCTAACATTATCATTCCAGGCCACGGCGAGCCGACGGACTTAGCCACCATCACCAAATTTACCAAAGATTATTTGGTCTATATGCGTACGGAAGTTGAAAAATTAATCGATGAGGATGGCGGCCTTTATGAGGCTTACAATATTGATCAATCAATGTTTAGAAACCGCGGCACTTACCGCGAGTTGCACAAGCAAAACGCCGAGCGAATTTTCAAACAAATGGAATTTGAATAGCATATAAACTCTTTTAACAGGCCGAACGATATGAAATATTTTATTTTAATTGCCTTATTCTTAATTAACACCGCCGCGCAAAGTGAATTGGTTAGTGGTGATAAGATGCTTGATACTGTTAATAAAGAGATTGTTCATATTAATACCAAACAACTCAAAGAGATACTTGATAAAGACCCATACATTGTTTTGATTGATGTGCGCACCCGGGATGAAATTGTACAATTTGGCACTATTCGCCGTGGGCAAAATAAACACGTTCCTAGGGGGTTGCTAGAGTTTCAAATAGGGGATCATGCCGTTAGTAAAGACACGCCTATTATTGTTTATTGCGATCGCAGTAGACGCTCTCCTTTGGCGGTCAAAGCATTGATAAGTATGGGTTATACCAATGTTAAAAACTATTCTGATGGCTACTTTAAATGGCAAGAAGCTGGATTACCTGTTACTGTTAGTGATAAAGTTCCTGAGAATGCCTTATATTCAAATCCAGTTGAAGTTATTAAGGGTGTTTATTCTGCAATTGGTGCAACACGACCTGCCAGTTATGAAAATTCAGGACACAATAATAACTTATCATTTATCATCGCTGACGATGTGGTGGTGGTTTTTAATGCTGGAGGTAGTTACCTACTAGCAAAAACCCTGCATGATAAGATTAAGGAAGTTACCGATTTACCGGTTAAATATGTGGTGTTAGAAAATGCACAAGGCCATGCTATGCTGGGTTCTAATTATTGGAAGGAACAGGGCGCCATTATTGTTGCGCACGAGCACGCTGCTGAGATTATTAAAAAAAGAAATGAAGATATCTTTGATCGCGCGTATCGCCGTTTAAAAGATAAGATGTATAAGACCAAGGTGGTTATGCCTGATCAAACCTTTGAAAATCATTTAGTGCTAGATGTAGCAGGAAGAAAGATAGAATTATTGCATTTAGGACCATCACATGGTCCTGCAGATATACAGCTGTGGATGCCAGAAGAGCGATTATTAATAGCTGGTGATTTGGCCTTTAATGTTCGACTGTTACCAATTCTTGATCATACTAATATCAGGGGCTGGATTAAGACATGGGGCAAATTAGAAGCACTGAATGCAAGCGTGATTATTCCAGGCCATGGTGGCCCTACTGATATTGCAACTGTTACCAAGTTCACTAAAGATTATTTAATCTATATGTTGGCAGAGGTGAAAAAAATAATTGAT
>DQNX01000019.1 GCA_015658965.1 Gammaproteobacteria bacterium | reverse complement strand
GCTTATTATTGGCCTGCCTTTAATATACGCCATTTTATGGCTGATGAATGAGATGGGCGAGTTTTGGTGGGCTTATGTTTGGCTGGTATTAACGGGTTTTTCGCTGCTGATGTTTTGGCTTTATCCGAGCTATATTGCGCCGATTTTTAACAAATTTAAGCCGCTGGATAATCTTGATTTGAAAGTTAAGATTGACCAGCTGCTTAATCGCACCGGTTTTAAAAGTGACGGCGTGTTTGTGATGGACGGCTCAAAACGCTCATCCCACGGCAATGCGTATTTTACTGGGATTGGCAAAAACAAGCGCATAGTGTTTTTTGACACGCTACTTGAAGGCATGGAAGATCAAGAGGTGGAGGCAATTTTGGCGCATGAATTGGGGCATTTTCATCACAAGCACATTCGCAAGCATTTGATCTCTTCGTTTACTATTTCGCTTTTGGGCTTGGCGCTTTTGGGTTATTTGATTAATCAGCCTTGGTTTTTTAATGGTCTTGGCGTGCAAACCATGAGCAACCACACCGCGCTGATTTTGTTTACCCTGACCCTGCCGGTCTTTAGCTTTTTTATCGCGCCGATTAACAATGCCTTATCGCGTAAACACGAATTTGAAGCAGATGCTTTTGCCGCCAAACATACCAATGCGGATGATTTGGTATCAAGCTTGGTGAAGCTTTACCGTGACAATGCGGCGACTTTAACGCCGGATAAGTGGTATTCTGCTTTTCACGATTCGCACCCGAGTGCCTCGATTCGCATCGCAGAATTAAAGCGTCATGCGTAATTTATACTTAATACTTTTGTTACTACCTTGTGCGTCAATGGCGGTGCCCAATATTGCTGATGGTAAATTATTGTATGAAGAAAGCTGTGCAAAATGCCATGGTTCGGATTATTACCAAGGCTTGAGCGTGGACGAAATAACCAATACTGTTGAGTTATCCCATTGGGTTGATACCTGCAGTATGCATTTTAATCTGGGCTGGAACGATCAAGATATTGAAGACACGGTGCATTATTTAAATCGTGAGTTCTTCCTAATAGATGAATAAAGGTATACTTAAAAAACAAACAAACCTTGGGGCGTAGCATGAAAAAAATATTATTACTAAGTGTCTTACTTGCGGGCACATCTTTTGCCAATGAAGAAGGTCAAGAATTACATGAAGAATCATGTACTCGCTGTCATGGCAGTGAGATGTACACCCGAGATAATAGCAAAATTCAAAATCATTTTGATTTAAGGTCTCAAGTCAGTGCCTGTGCAAACAACCTGGGCACTGGCTGGTTTCCTGATGAAGAAGCCGCTGTGGTTAAATTCTTAAACGATCAATATTACAAATTAGAAAAATAATTGAGCCTAACACGACGCCAACAATGGCGCATTGAAAAAATCCAAGCCGAGCGCATTGCTCGGGCCAACAAAGCTGCAGATAATTCTGAAGATGTACTGGGTGATGCTGGTGCAGCGCAAACTGGCTTAGTCATTACTCGCTACGGCCAACGCTTGTTGGTTGAAGCCGAATCGGGCGAGCTGTATCAATGCACAGGGCGACGCAATATTGAGCTGTCTGTTGCCGGCGATCAGGTGATTTTCCAAACCGTTGGTAATGGCGAAGGTGTCGTGACCGCCCTACTTGAGCGTGACAATCTTTTGCGTCGTTCGCAAAAAGTCATTGCCGCTAATATTGACCAACTCTGGCTGGTGGTGGCGATTGAGCCGCACTACCAGTTCGAACTGATTGATCGCTATTTGGTGGTGGCTGAAAATGCAGGATTACCCATTAATATCGTGGTTAATAAAATTGAATTAAGCCAAAATATCGATCAAATAAAACAAGACTTCTCCATGTACGAATCGGCAGGCTATTTGGTGCATTATTTGAGCGTGAAAGCACAAACCAATATTGCTGAATTAAAAGCCCTACTGAACGACACAACGCATATCTTTTTAGGGCAATCAGGCGTGGGCAAGTCGTCACTGATTAATGAGCTAATTCCCGATCTAAATCTGCGTGTTAATGAAATATCCGCCAAGAGCAAACTGGGCAAGCACACCACCACCAACACCACGCTTTACCACATCCCTTCGGGCGGTGATTTGATTGACTCACCGGGCATTCGCGAGTTTCAGCTGGATGATTTAACGGATAAAGAAATCCTAAGTGGTTTTAAAGAGTTTAAACCGTTTATTGGCGAGTGTAAATTTAGAAATTGCGCGCATATCAAAGAGCCAAAATGCGCGATAAAAACCGCGGTAAAAGCGGGCACTATCGATCCGAAGCGCTACCATAATTACCTACAACTGATTGACGTATAAATGCAAGTTAGTATTGTCAACAGCCTGGCTGAAATCGATCCAGACCAATGGAATGCGCTGATTAGCGATAACAATCCTTTTTGCAAGCACGAATTTTTAAACGCTTTAGAGGTTCACCACTGCGTGGGTGAAACGTTTGGCTGGATTCCTAGGCATGTTGTTGTGCATGACAATGGGCAGCTAATCGGCGCTGCGATTTTGTATGAAAAATACAATAATTATGGTGAGTTTGTGTTTGATCATATCTGGCAAAATGCCTATGAAAAATACGGTCTTAACTACTATCCAAAATTTGTGTCTGCAATTCCCTATACGCCTGCTAGTGGG
>DQNX01000046.1 GCA_015658965.1 Gammaproteobacteria bacterium | reverse complement strand
TCTTACTAGAAGTGTTTTTGTTCAAACACAAAATTAGAGATGAAGAAAAATTTGACAGTTTTGAACAATTAAAACAACAGATCAAGCTTGACACTCAGCAAGCTAAATCCTATTTTAATACCCTTTAAAACCTAAGACGACAGCTTCCAGCTTAACCTCTTTCCTGCCATAAACGGCACAACAACTGTATCGGCAAACGGGTAGCTGTCGGGCACAATCCAATCTTGTTTTTTTAGTGTAATGGTCTTTATATTGCGTGGCAAGCCATAAAAATCAGCACCAAAAATAGAGGCAAAACCCTCAAGCTTGTCCAGCGCATTTTGAGATTCAAACACACTCGCATACAGCTCAATTGCACAATGTGCGCTAAGAATACCCGCACAACCGCAACTGGACTCTTTGTCCGTTTTTGCATGTGGTGCAGAGTCTGTGCCCAAAAAGAATTTGGCGTTACCACTTGTAGCGGCGGCTAATAAGGCTTTTTGATGTGGGTTTTCTCGTTTTAAAATGGGCAAGCAAAAATAATGCGGCTTAATACCACCAACCAGCATGTCATTACGGTTTGCCAACAAATGATGTGGGGTTATCGTGGCGGCAACCGTTCGGCTTGCAGACAAAACAAAGTCAACCGCGTCCTTGGTGGTGATGTGCTCAAATACAATTTTTAATTCAGGAAAGTCTTGAGTAACTTTGATCAGTATTCGCTCAATAAAAACGGCCTCACGATCAAAAATATCAACATCAATATCAGTAACTTCGCCGTGTATTAATAACGGCATACCAAACTGTTGCATCTTTTCTAACGTAGGGTATATGTTAGCAACATCGGTAACACCGCTGTCTGAATTAGTTGTAGCACCCGCTGGATAAAGCTTGGCTGCCACCACCAAACCACCGTCAACGGCCGTTTGAATTTGTTGCGGTGTGGTGTGGTCTGTTAGATACAGTACCATCAACGGCGTGAAATCCGTATCTGTTGGCAGGGCATTCATAATCTCTTGATAATAGTGTTGCGCTTGCGTGGCGTTACTAACAGGTGGTGTCAGGTTGGGCATAATGATGGCTCTACCCATTTGGGTGGCTGTCATGCCAATGACTGATTTGAGCATCGCGCCTGAGCGCACATGTAAATGCCAGTCGTCGGGACGAATAATCTGTAATGTGTCATTGTGCTGCATAAATAGCTCCTAATATTCTCGCGCCTTTGGCGCCGGTCACCCGTGGCAAGCTTGAAGTTTTTCCTGCCAGTGTTTGCTGTGCAAAAAAGCCAAAAGCAGCCGCCTCAACATAATCAACAGGCATACCTAAATCATTTGTGGTGGATACTTCGCTATGAGGGCTTAAAGAAGCTAAACGCTCAACTAAAAACAAATTATGTACCCCGCCGCCACACAGGTACACCTTCATATCCTCGGCGATGTGCTGGCTAATACTCCTGGCTGTTAATTCTACCAAGGTTCTTTGTACATCAACAGCGCTTTCATCGCCGGTTAGATGGGATTCAAGCCATGCTAAATTAAAATATTCTGGACCCGTGCTTTTTGGTGCTGATTTTTTAAAATAATCATCCGCCAGTAAAGCGTTCAATAAGCGCTCGTCAACAAGGCCAGCGCTTGCCCAAATGCCGTCTCGGTCATAATCCTGTTGTTTAAATTTCTGAATCCAATTATCAAGCAATGTATTGGCTGGGCCTGTATCAAAGCCAGTAACCACGTCTTTTGAAACCTGAGTCAAATTAGCAATACCACCTAAGTTAATCACCACGCCTTGTTTGCCGTTTAGTAAATGCTGATGATACATGGGTGTTAGCGGCGCGCCTTGGCCCGCAGCGGCAATATCGCTC
Organism: Gammaproteobacteria bacterium; assembly: GCA_015658965.1. Lineage (GTDB taxonomy): Bacteria > Pseudomonadota > Gammaproteobacteria > PS1 > Pseudothioglobaceae > Thioglobus_C. The sequence goes on along the minus strand of DQNX01000046.1, from coordinate 6,966 downwards.
ATACGAAAGTCACTAACCACGGCAATACCTGTGCGTTCTGCAATAATTGCAGCCTGTCCAATTTGCAGAGAGTATTTGCCGCCCTGGTGAAAAATAGTTTGGCCGTGTGAGCCAATCACCTTAATATCGGTTGCGGCAATATCTGCACTTTCCAGTAAAGCATCAACTGCGTCAGCAAAAAAACAAGCGACCTGTATGTCGATATCTGCCAAATCCTTTAAGTGAGTCTGCCCGCTCTGCGTGAGTGAGCGCAATTGTTGTTTTAACAATTCTGGATAAGGCAGGTAAGTTTGTGCCAACAATTGTGTTGCCGTTGTGTCAATCACAACGGCGTCAACACCGTCTAAGCTGGTGCCAGACATAAGGCCGATGCACAAGTTAGCCATGGCAATATTTGTATTTTTTGCCAGAACCACAAGGGCAGGGCTCATTTCTGCCTACTTTTTCAACCGCTGGCTGGTCTGTTGCTTGAGCAGCCTCAACTTCATGGTCGTCTACACCCGTTGTGCCAAGTTCCTCGTGTTGCGTCTGTACGTCTTCGTTGTTTTGCTGCTTAACATCGTCGGCACTGGTGTTTTCATTGATGGTAACGCTGGACAATGACTTTACAATTTCAATATTAATGATGTCTAACAAAGATTCAAACATAGCAAAAGATTCACGCTTATATTCTTGTGTTGGATTTTTTTGTGCATAGCCCCGCAAGTTGACACTTTGGCGCAAGTAATCCATTGAGGCTAAATGCTCTTTCCAGTGGTGATCTAGCGCTTGTAGCATGACTGCCTTTTCAAACCCACGCATTGATTCCGCACCTGTAATTTCTTCTTTATAATCACAAATCGCACCTAAGCCTTGGGTGATTCTACTCTCAAGCTCATCAACGTCAACACCTTCATCCAGCCATTGCTGTAAGGGGAAATCTGCAGAATAATCTGCTTTCAAAGCGCTGTGCAAGCCTTCAACATCCCAATCTTCTTCAGCCTGCTCCGCTGAAATATAGCCGACAAACAAATCAGCAATCACGCCTTGGCGAATCTGGATAAAGCGATCCTGCACATCATTAACACTCATTAACTCGTCGCGTAATCGGTAAATCACTTTACGCTGATCGTTAGCAACGTCATCATATTCTAACAAGTGTTTACGCGCATCGTAGTTCATGCCTTCAACTTTTTTCTGCGCATTTTCAATCGCACGATTCACCATCTTATGCTCAATCGCTTCGCCTTTTTCCATGCCTAATCGTTGCATCATAGCAGCCATTTTTTCACTGGCAAAGATCCGCATTAAATTGTCTTCAAGTGACAAGTAAAAACGCGTAGAACCAACATCGCCTTGGCGTCCTGAACGGCCACGCAATTGGTTATCTACACGGCGCGACTCGTTACGCTCAGTACCTACAATGTGCAGTCCGCCTGCTTGAATGACTGCTTCGTGCTGCTCTTGCCAGGCTGTTTTTTGTTTATCGCTAGCATCTTCTACTAATTTACCTCCCAGTACAATGTCCGTGCCTCGACCCGCCATATTGGTGGCAATAGTCACTGCGCCAATACCACCAGCATTGGCAATAATCTGCGCTTCGCGCTCGTGCTGTTTGGCGTTTAAAACCTCATGTTTAATCTTCTTTTTCTCAAGTAGATCAGAGATAAATTCAGAGTTTTCAATGCTGCTAGTACCGACCAAAACAGGCTGCCCGGTTATTTGACAACTTTCCACCTCATTCGCAATGGCCTCTAGTTTTTCGTCAAGGGTTAGATAAATCTGGTCCGATCTGTCATCTCGTGATGATAACTTGTTTGGCGGAACAACCACTGTTTCTAAGCCGTAAATATCTTGAAATTCTACCGCCTCGGTATCTGCTGTACCGGTCATGCCAGAAAGCTTGTTGTACAGTCGGAAGTAATTTTGAAAGGTAATAGAAGCCAGTGTCTGGTTTTCTTTTTTAATACTTACCCCTTCTTTTGCCTCAATCGCTTGATGAAGACCTTCTGACCAACGGCGTCCTGGCATTGTTCTGCCAGTAAACTCATCAACAATAACCACCTCGTCTTCTTGAACAATATAATCCACATCTTTTTGAAATAAAACATGTGCGCGTAACGCTGAACTAATGTGCTGCATCAATAAAATATTGCTGGCATCATATAGACTTACGCCTTCAGATAAAGCGCCCGCACTAATCAACATATCCTCTGCCTTGGCGTGACCATCGTCCGTTAGAAACACTTGCTTGTGCTTTTCATCAACGGTGTAATCGCCAGCGTCTTCAACCACCACTTCTTTGCCTTCGCCACTTTCCGTCTGCTTGCTAAAATTGGGAATCATCTTGTTAATTGCCTGATAAACAGCCGAGTGGTCATCCGCCGGACCCGAAATAATCAACGGCGTTCTGGCTTCGTCAATCAAGATAGAATCCACTTCGTCAACAATCGCAAAATTTAGCTCGCGCTGTACTTTTTGCTCGCTAGAAAAAGCCATGTTATCTCTTAAATAATCAAAGCCCAGCTCGTTGTTAGTCGCATAAACAATATCACAGGCGTAAGCGGCTTGCTTGTCTTCTGGCGGCATGCTTGAGGTGACGATGCCAACACTAAGGTCTAAAAAGTTAAACACTTTTCCCATCCACTGTGCATCACGAGCGGCCAAATAATCATTTACAGTCACCACGTGTACGCCTGTACCGCCCAATGCGTTTAAGTAAGCCGGCAAAGTGGCCACTAAGGTCTTGCCTTCACCAGTACCCATTTCTGCAATATTGCCGGCATTCAGCACCATGCCACCAATTATTTGTACGTCGTGATGCCTGAGGCCCAACACACGAACACTGGCTTCTCGAACAACCGCAAAAGCTTCTGGCAATAATGAATCTAGGGCTTCTTGTTGCTCTAACTGCTGTTTAAAAAATTGCGTTTTAGCGCTAAGCTCTTTATCGCTTAGGCCTTGCAGGCCAGATTCCAGCGCATTGATTTGATCAACTTCTTTAGACAGGTTTTTTATTAGACGATCATTGCGAGAGCCAACAATCTTAGCAACAACTTTATTTATAATACTCATTAGTAATCAACAAAACATAATTTTAATAATGACGCTATTTTCGCACAGATGTTATGCCGTATATCGCTCTTTACAGGGTTGTTTTATGAATTTAACCACACAGCCTTAAGCGCCCAGCCAACATGCCATCAAGCAAAAATCAAACCGCCAATCTAACAAACTTTAAACCCAAAGGAAAATTAGGCGTGCTATTTGCCCAGGCTCGCGTCTTCAACTATTTGAACGATCGGCTGTCCACTTTGCTACCACCGGCATTTGTGTCTCTCTCATTGTGCGCAATCAAGGGCAACACGGCAACTTTTGTTACCCATGACCAAGCGGTGGCTTTTCGCGCGCAAAAACAACAGGCCACTTTGTTGGCGGCTATTAAGCCCCTGGATGCCTTATCGCAAATACAAAAAATAGTTATTAAGCTCGACTTGAAAGAATATTAGCACAATTAATTAATATACGCAGCTGATATGCATTATAATTATTTAGTTTTTATACTACACATCCTATTCACACACAAGGGACAATAATCTTATGTTAGAACAAGAAATAGACCTCAAAAAAAGACGCTTTCTAACTAACGCTACAAGCGTTGTTGGTGCCGTTGGTGTTGGCTTCGTGGCTTGGCCGTTTTTATCAACATGGCTGCCCTCAGCAAGAGCGAAAGCAGCTGGCGCGCCCGTTGATGTTGACATTACTAAGCTAGAGCCAGGACAATTAGTCCGCGTTCTTTGGCGTAAAAAACCAGTTTGGATTTTCAGACGAGACGCCTCTACCATTGCCGCTCTAAAAACATTAGACAGCGAATTGCTAGACCCTGACAACCAGGAAGATCAACAGCCTGTCTATGCTAAAAACAAACACCGCTCAATTAAAGCAGAGGTTGCTGTTATTGTCGGTGTTTGTACTCACTTAGGCTGTTCACCAACGTACCGCCCAGAATTAGGCGCAGCCGATCTGGGTGGTGACTCTTGGAAGGGCGGCTTCTACTGCCCATGTCATGGCTCTAAGTTTGATTTAGCCGGTCGTGTTTATAAAGGCGCTCCAGCACCAACCAACCTAGTCATACCGCCACATCATTTTGTGTCTGATTCGTTAATTCGAATTGGTGTTGATCAAAAAGCATCTTAGGAGAAAAACATGGATAACAATAAAAGCTGGATCGATCAAAGATTCCCACTAACCAAGGTTTGGAATGAACACCTAGCCGAATACTACACACCTAGAAACTTTAACTTTTGGTACTTTTTTGGCTCACTGGCGATGCTGGTATTGGTCATGCAAATTATGACAGGCATCTTCTTAACCATGCACTTTAAACCAGACGAAGCCAATGCGTTTGCTTCGGTTGAATATATCATGCGTGACGTCAATTGGGGCTGGCTTATTCGCTACTTACACTCAACCGGTGCATCGGCGTTTTTCATTGTAATATACTTACACATGTTTCGTGCTCTGTTATATGGCTCTTACAAAGCGCCACGTGAATTGATTTGGATCTTAGGCATGGTGCTTTACATCGCACTCATGGCAGAAGCATTCATGGGTTATGTATTACCATGGGGTCAAATGTCCTACTGGGGTGCACAAGTCATTATTTCACTGTTTGGTTCGGTTCCTTTCATTGGTCCTGACTTATTAGTGTGGATCTTAGGCGACTACGCTGTCGGTGATCCGGCATTAAACCGCTTCTTTGCATTGCACGTGATTGCACTGCCATTAATCTTGGTGGTGTTGGTGTTCTTGCATATTGTTGCATTGCATACGGTAGGCTCAAACAACCCTGATGGGATTGAGATCAAAGAGAACAAAGACAAAGATGGCATTCCTAAAGACGGCATTCCCTTCCACCCGTACTACAGTGTGAAAGACATTGTTGGTGTGGTGGTGTTCTTAATGATCTTCTCATCAATAGTGTTCTTTGCGCCGGCATTGAATGGTTACTTCTTAGAGCACGCAAACTTTATTGAAGCAAACCCATTAAAAACACCTGACCATATTGCGCCGCTTTGGTACTTAACACCTTTCTATTCCGTATTAAGAGCTATTCCACCGATGTTTGGCTCGCAATTCCCAGGCGTAGTTGGCATGTTTGCCGCCTTGTTAATCCTATTAGCACTGCCGTGGTTAGATCGATCTAAAGTGAAATCAATTCGCTACCGTTCGTGGCCCTACAAGGTCGCCTTAGGCATCTTTGTCATCAGCTTTATTGTGCTGGGCTGGCTAGGCATGGAGCCAGTAACGCCAATTAATTCACTACTGGCAAAAATCTTTACAGTAACATACTTTGGCTTCTTTGTTTTAATGCCCTGGTTTACCTCGATCGGTAAAACCAAAGAAGTGCCTGCACGAGTAACGGAGTAAACTAATGAAAAAACTATTAAAAACAACTTTATCTGTTTTAGCGGGCCTTACCCTTTCACTTAACACGCTGGCTGCGGGTGGTGTTGCACTAGACTCTGCCAATACAGACATTAATGACCAGAAATCACTTCAAAATGGCGCCAAGTTATTTATGAATTACTGTTCTGGCTGTCACTCAATTGAATTCATGCGCTATAACCGCATTGGTAAAGACCTTAATATTTCTGATGCCGATGTTGAGAAAAACCTAATGTTTAACAGCGAAAAAATTGGCGAAAAAATAATCTCTTCAATGTCTAAAACAGGGGCGGTTCAATGGTTTGGCACAACGCCACCAGATTTATCTTTGGTTGCACGCTCTAAAGGCCCTGACTGGATTTACACTTACCTGCGCAGCTTCTATAAAGATGAGGCCCGCCCATTTGGTGTTAATAACAAAATCTTAGTTAACGCCTCTATGCCGGATGTTTTGTGGGAACTCAAGAAAAACAAATCAGCCCAAGACTTTGATCAAGACGTGAGAGATATTACCAACTTCCTAGACTATGTTGGCGAACCTGCCAAACTGGTACGCGTTGACCTGGGCTATAAAGTGTTAAGCTTCTTGTTTGTTTTATTTATCCTTTCTTATTTACTGAAAAAAGAATACTGGAAAGACGTTAAATATGGCAAATGGCGTGCCAAGGACTAATTGGTTATTAATTTCTGATACAATTTGTCAACACGCCTAGCAGTGCCTCTTTTTAAGGGGCGCTGTTTTTTATTTTTTAAGGACAACAACCATGCTAACTAAACCCAATCCGGCTTCAACCACACTTTACGCTTCTGCTGAGGAAATGGAATCGCATGCAGTGCGCTTCATCATGGCAGAAAAAAACATCGAAAGAGAGGTGGTCAATCTAGAAATTGATCAAATGCCAGAAGAGATTTTAGAGCTCAACCCTTGCCAATCTTTGCCGACCTTGTTTGATCGTGGCATGGTGCTGTATGATTTATCTGTCATTACTGAATACTTAGACGAGCGCTTCCCATTCCCGCCATTACTGCCTGTTGACCCAATTGAAAAAGCTGAAAAAAGGCTACTTATTTTTAGGTTTACTCGCTCCGAAGGCTGTTGGTATGAATTGGTTAACACGATTCAAACCGGTAGCAAAAAACAAGCAACTGCAGCTCGAAAAATTTTATCAAGCAATCTAATTGAGCTTATCCCTTTGTTTGCCTATCAGCCTTATTTTAAGAGCGATAACATGACGATTGTTGACACTTGTTTGGCGCCGCTCTTGTGGCGACTTAAAAAATTAGACATTGATCTAGGCACAAAAGCTAAGCCCATTCATGACTACGCTAAAAGACTGTTTAGCAAAGACAGCTTTAAAGAAAGCCTTACCGATTGCGAGAAAGAATATAACACTTAAGTCTTATGGCAACAGTTTCAGTAGCACCTTATCTGATTCGCGCCTACCATCAATGGATGGAGGACTCTGGATTAACGCCGCACATTCTGGTTGACTGTTCAAAAGAAGGCGTCATTGTTCCTAGCCCTTATATTCAGCAAGG
>DQNX01000032.1 GCA_015658965.1 Gammaproteobacteria bacterium | reverse complement strand
TTTTTCTTTTAACAGTTCTTTAAAATCAGAATTAGCATCACGTCGAATATTACGAATTGCCACTTTGGTTTGTTCGGCTTCGTCTTTAACCACACGCACTAATTCACGACGACGCTCTTCAGTCAGTGGTGGTAGAGGGATACGCATCACCTGCCCTACTGTTTGTGGGTTAAGACCTAGATCAGAGGTCATAATGGCTTTTTCAATAACAGCCACCATGTCTTTTTCCCACGGGGTAACTTTGAGTGTGCGAGAATCCTCAGCACTGATGTTGGCGACTTGTGAAATTGGCACCATTGATCCGTAATAATCAACTTGGATTTGCTCAAGTAATGCAGGCTGAGCACGGCCTGCACGAATTCTACTAAAAGTATTTTCTAATGACACAATTGTCTTGTTCATTCGATCGTTAGCATCTTGTTGTATTTCATTTAACATATGTTTTCCTTTGATTATTGTTGACTGACAATCGTGCCGAATGATTCGCCTTTTAAAATATTAGACAGCGTGTTGGGGTCTTCAAGCATACTAAAGACACAAATATCTAAGTTATGTTCACGACATAAGGCAAAGGCAGCGGTATCCATAATTTGTAAATTTTTCTCAATTGCCTCATTAAAGCTGAGGGATTCATAGCGTGTTGCATCAGGGTTTTTGACTGGATCATCGGTGTAAATACCATCTACTTTTGTGGCTTTAAAGACGATGTCGGCGCCAATTTCGATGCCTCGTAGTACAGCACCTGTATCGGTTGTAAAGCATGGACTGCCTGTGCCTGCTGAAAAGATAACCACTTTACCTTGACTTAGAGCTTGCTTGGCTTTGTTGTGATCAACCGGATCACAAACACCACCGCCAATTGGGAAACCCGACATAACCAGTGCGTTTATATTGGCACGATTACAAGCATCAGAAATTGCCAAGGCGTTAATCACTGTTGCTAACATGCCCATATGGTCACCAGTTACACGATTCATGCCCGCCTCGGCAAGCGCTGCGCCTCTAAAAATATTACCACCACCAACCACAATGCCGACTTCAACTTTTTGATCGAGTGCGGATTGGATGATGCTTACAACTTTACTGAGCGTGCCTGGATCGACGGTATTTTCAACGCTGGCCAAAGCCTCACCGCTGAGTTTTAATAAGATGCGCTTGTATTTACCCATGGTAAGAATGTAAAGTTAGTTAATAGAGGCTGATTTTACCCATCTTGTTGGTTATAATTAACCCTTTGTCCGACATAATTTACCCCTTATGGATCAAATCAGCATACGCGGCGCTCGCGTTCATAATTTAAAAAATATTGACATCGACATTCCCAGAAATAAACTGGTGGTTATTACTGGATTATCTGGTTCTGGTAAGTCATCTTTAGCTTTTGATACAATTTATGCTGAAGGGCAACGTCGTTATGTTGAATCTTTATCTGCGTATGCGCGTCAATTTTTGTCGTTGATGGAAAAACCTGATGTGGATCATATCGAAGGTTTGTCTCCCGCCATTTCTATCGAGCAAAAGGCCACCTCACACAATCCACGATCGACGGTTGGCACCATTACTGAAATTTATGATTATTTAAGATTGTTATTTGCACGTGCTGGCTTACCCAAGTGCCCGGAACACAAAATTAACTTAGTGTCACAAACAGTCTCGCAAATGGTCGACAGCATTATAGCGCTGCCTGAAGGCGAGAAGATTATGTTGCTAGCACCGGTGGTTCAAAACCGTAAAGGCAGCCATACTAAAATGTTGAATGAGCTTTCTCATCAAGGTTTTTTGCGGGCTCGTGTTGATGGAGAAATTGTTTATATAGACGACATGGTTGAGCTCGATGGTAAAACCAAACACACCATTGAAATTGTGGTTGACCGTCTTAAAATTAGAGCAGACATTACTACTCGTTTATCTGAATCTTTGGAAACGGCGCTAAATTTGAGTGCAGGCTTGGTGCGTATTGCATCAATGGAAGAAGATTCAAGACAAGATGAATTGGTATTTTCAGCCAAGTTTTCTTGTATTGAGTGTGGCTATTCAT
>DQNX01000168.1 GCA_015658965.1 Gammaproteobacteria bacterium | reverse complement strand
TTTTTAGTTGAGATTGTTTTAATGAAATTTGGCCCAAAAATTAAATTTCAAGAAAGTATCAATGGATTGTTTTCTGACTTATTGATCAAGATGTATAGTATTTCTGCTTTGTTGAGATACCGCCAAGTACTAGACAATGACTTTGATGACCTTATTTATTGGAGTGTGCAAAGGCAAGTTCATCAATCACAAGTATTACTTAGTGATATTTGTGGTCAATTAAACTTTTCATCCGTATTCAGGTTGATTGTCCTGCCTAGAGGTGTTAATCAATCTTTGCCTAATATTAAATTACAAAATAAAATAATTAATAATCTAATTAATCAGCCTAAATTAAAGAATACGCTAACGAATGATGTTTTATACGGAAAAGACAGTGCTTTAGATATATTAGAGCAGGCTTATACACTTGCAATACAAGCTGAAAAGATATATAAAAGAGTTAAATATGTTGATACATTTGAAGCTATTGATGCCTTATTAGATCAGCAACAAATTAGTTCCAAGGAGCATCGACTATTATTGAGTTTAACTGAATTACGTCGAAAAATTTTAGCGGTGGATGATTATGAAGATTAATCAAGTTGGTATTTTAGGTAGTGGGGTAATGGGTGCGCAGATTGCAGCGGTGTTTGCAAATGCTAATATTCCTACTTTATTATTTGGTTACGAAGCCCATGTTGAAGATAATTTGAGTAATATTATTAGCTTTAAACCAAAAGCACTCACCCACCCTAGTCAACAAGCTTGGATTACACCAGTCTCTTTTGAAAAGGATTTGGATCGATTAATCCATTGTGATCTGGTTATTGAGGCCATTATTGAAGACCTTGACGCCAAGCAAGCGTTATTTACAAAAGTATTACCCTACCTATCTATCGATGTTATTTTGGCAACCAATACGTCTAGTTTGAGTGTTAATCAGATTGGACAGAATTTAGGGGACTTACAATCCCAATTTTGTGGCATTCATTTCTTTAACCCGCCGCGCTATATGTCGTTGGTCGAATTAGTCCCAACCGAAAAAACCAACCCTGATTTATTAAATCAATTAGAGGGTTTTTTAACCTCAGAGCTGGGTAGAAACGTTCTTCATGTTAAGGATGAGGTGGGTTTTATTGCTAACCGTGTTGGGGTATTTTCTATTGCTGCATGTATTTATCATGCAAAACGATTAAATCTTGGTTTTGATACGGTTGATGCACTAACAGGGACTAAATTTAAACGACAAAAAAGTGCCACCTTTAGGACTGCTGATTTAGTGGGGTTAGATATTTTAAAACATGTATTTGAGCAGTTTAATCAAGTGCTTGATGACGACCCTTGGCGCTCATATTTTAAAACACCAGACTGGCTAGATCAGCTATTTGATCAACAGGCGTTAGGCGAAAAAACCAAGATTGGTATTTATAAAAAAGAAGATGGTGAAATCAAATCTTATCACATAGAAGAAAGAAATTATCGCAAGGCAAATTATGAAATAGATTCATCAGTCAAATCGATCCTAAAGAAAGACTTGTCTACATGGATTGCAGCACTCAAGGGCAACCAACATCCACAGTCACAATTTCTTTATTCGCTGATTAAAGATACTTGTCTTTATAGCGCTTACCACTTACAAACCATTGCACACTCAACTAGAGATATTGATTGGGCACTGCATTGGGGTTTTGGTTGGGAAGTGGGGATTTTTGAATTATGGCAAGCTAACGGTGTGCAAGCGTCATTAGCACTATTCTTGCAAGATAATACCGATACATCGATGCCCAAATGGATTGATAGGGTGACAGATTTTTATACTGATAAGGGTGCTTACTCACCTTCTACAAATGGCTACATTCCTTATTCTCAGCATGTAGTCTATGATCGTCAACTCTATCGCCCTACTCTAATGGGTGAAAGCAAGAGTACACAAAAGGTTATTATTTTTGAAAATGATTCTGTGAGATTTTTTCATGATCAAGATGATATCGCCATCTTTAGTTTAAAAACTAAATTACACACACTGAATCTTGAAGTTATTAACTCACTTAAGCAAGCGATTACAATTGCCGAACAAGAGTTTAAAGCCCTGATTATATGGCAGGATACCCCACCATTTTGCGCAGGTGCAAATTTATATGAAATTGTTGTCGGTGCTAAATTAGGCATGATAGACCATCAAAATTTGTATACCAATTTTAAGCAGAAAGCGTGGCAATTACTCAAACCCAATTTACCTAATATTGAAAATCTAAAGCCTATTAATGAAGTCATCGAGTTATTACAACAAACCTTAATAATGCTTAAATATAGCAAAATTCCAACCATTGCTGCTATTGAAGGTCTGGCATTGGGTGGTGGTTGCGAGTTACTAATGCATTGTAATCGTCGAGTGGCTCACACTGAAAGTTATATTGGCTTAGTGGAAATGGGGGTTGGCTTGTTACCAGCAGGTGGTGGGTGCAAGGAAATGGCAAGACGCGCTGCCAAACATCAAGATTTATTCCCAACATTGGCACAATATTTTGAACAAATAGGTCTGGCTAAAGTCTCTGAAAGTGCTAAATTAGCTGTTGAAATGGGGTATTTAGATGGCAATGATGTGATTGTCTCACAACGGTTAGAATTACTCCATGTTGCCAAACAACAGGCTAAATTGATGATTAATGAACACTATCGACCAGAAGATGTTAATCAAACTTTTAGGGTGGGTGGTGCCAGTGCAAAAGCAAATATATTGGCACAACTTACCAACATGAGAACTGGTGAATTTATTTCCAAGCACGATGAATTAATTGCCCAGAAAATTGCCGATGTACTGTGTGGTGGTGAAGTGGACGCTAATACTGAGGTGGATAGCCAATATCTATTAGATTTAGAAAGAACTTATTTTATTGAGTTGTTGAAACAAGATAAAACACAAGAACGAATTGAACACATGCTAATTAAACACAAACCATTAAGGAACTAACATGCCACAACCAGTCTACATTGTTAGTAGTATTAGAACCCCAGTTGGAAAAGCTGGTGGTATGTTTAAACAAGTGCGTCCCGATGATTTATTGAGCTTTATTTTAATAGAACTTTTGAAAAATAATCCTGATGTTGATCCAAAGATGATTGATGATGTGATTATCGGTTGTGCCATGCCTGAAGCTGAGCAAGGGCTTAATATTGCTAGAATCGCTGCTTTATTGGCCAACTATCCTCAATCAGTTTCTGGTGTG
>DQNX01000132.1 GCA_015658965.1 Gammaproteobacteria bacterium | reverse complement strand
TATAGTGGATATTTAAGTATTGGCTGTCATTGGTCATATTAAAACCAAATTGCGTTTTATCCCAAAACTCCTCGTTCATGGTATTAACAAGTCGAAGGGTTCTATCAAGCCATATTTGATCATTTGTTTGGTCAAATACAGACAAATAAGCATGAGCTAAATAGGCATAATCTTCAAATAGTGCCTTTGTTTCAAGCTTGTTATTAATCGCCACTCGATAAAGCTGATTGTTTTTATTAAAGGTTTCTAAGTGGTTTGCTAGCGCCAATCCAGCCTCGGTATATTTTACTTGATTAAAAACGATGCCAGCTTCGAGCAAGCTAGGAATCATCAGTGCATTCCAAGAAAGTAAAACTTTATTGTCAGTCAGTGGTGGCTCTCTTTTAAGCCTGGCATCGTATAGTTTAGCAAGCAGTGCGTCTATCGGTTGATGGTCATCTTCACGGACACTGTTAATATCTTTAAAACGAATAACATGATTGCCTTCAAAATCAGTATAGGCTGATAAATCAAACCACCGATTGAAGTCTTTAAACGCTGCTTTATTCAGAATGGTTTTTAGCTCGTTGATCGACCAAACAAAGAAAGTGCCTTCTTCACCCTCAGAGTCTGCATCAGTGGCTGAGAAAAAGCCACCACGCTTATCTTGCATTTCTTTTAAAACATAATCAAGTGTTTGCTGTGCAATACGTTTATAAAAAGGCTTGTGGGTGAGTTGGTAAGCACGGGTATAAACCAATGATAACTGCGCTTGGTTGTAAAGCATCTTTTCAAAATGCGGCACCAGCCAAGCATTGTCCGTTGAATAACGATGAAACCCACCACCAACAGTATCGTAGAATCCACCACTGGCCATTGCATCCAGTGTGGTGGTAATGGCATTGAGCTGCTCATCGTTTGGATGGCGCTTTTGCTCATCGATAAGCAGCAAGAGCATAGATTCATTCGGAAATTTTGGCGCTTCACCAAAACCGCCATCCATCTCATCAAAGTTACTGAGTAAGGATTGAATGGCTTTAGAAATGACAGTTTTATCAATTATTGCTTGCGTTGTGGGTTGGGTTCTGTTTAAGATATTGTCAATCTCATGGGCTTGACTAACAAGGGTATCTTTGTCGTTTTCCCAAAGATTTTGCATTTGTGAAAGCAGATCTAATAATGCCGGTTTGGGAAAATAAGTGCCGGCAAAAAATGGCTGACCATTTGGTAGCATAATCGCATTCAGCGGCCAGCCACCCGAACCGTTAATCAGTTGAGACACGTTCATATAAGTCGCATCCACATCGGGGCGTATTTCACGATCTACCTTAATGGCAATAAAATGCTTATTGAGAAATTCTGCCACTTCAATATCGTCAAAACTTTCCTCTTCCATGACATGGCACCAATGACAAGTGGCGTAACCAATGGAAATAAAAATAGGTTTGTTCTCGAGTTTGGCTTTAGCAAATGCCTCATTTGTAAAAGCGTACCAATTGACTGGATTGTGCGCATGTTGCAGTAAATAAGGCGATGATTCAAAGATCAGATGATTAACGAATTTAGCCCGACCTTGGTTGTTAACATGTTGAGTTCTGGGGGTGTAATCTTCGCCTTTATTGTTGTAAGACTGTTCCAGCACTTCCATAGGGTGCGCCCATAGGAGTGTGGGTAGAAAAAATAACGATAGCCATAGCCTAAACATACCTTGATTATAACAATCTAGGGCTTTTTGGGGTCATTTCAATAATTTGCCCTCTGGACTGCTGTTTGGCACTTGCCAAATTGTGCTTGATGAAATAGGCCTTGCCTATATCAGACAGATTTTATCCTTTTTTAAGCATTTTTTGACTTTAAAACAAGGTTTTATTAGGTTTTTAGACTTGAGTTTGGTGGGTTTTAAGAGGGCTTTTGACTCGTTTGCAAAATTCTTGAAATTTTTATTTATTTTGCAATGCTTGGCGGATTAATGCTTCAGTTGAAAGTGAATCATCATTAATCGCATCAAGCATTCTGTCTGCTTCTTTGATCTTAAAGCCAAGTGATTGTAAGGCGGCTGATGCTTTAATCAAGTTTGGATTGGCATGACTGGCTGTAATTTTTTGATACTTAGTATTGCTGAGCTCTAATTTTTCCAGTCGATCTTTAAGTTCAACAATCAGCTTTTGTGCGGTTTTCTTGCCAATACCAGGGGTTTTTGCGAGCAGTACATCATCTTCCAACGCCACTGCATTCATCAGCGAGGCAATATTAAGGTGCGAGAGAATAGCCAATGCGACTTTAGGACCAATACCATTCACACGAATCAATTCACGAAATAAGGTTTTTTCATCTTTAGAAATAAAGCCATACAAGGTTTGTGCATCTTCTTTAACATGGAAGTGCGTATGTAATACCAAGTTGGCCTCAGTGCCCATTTCGTAAAAGCTCGACATTGGGCATAAAATTTCATAACCAATGCCGCCAACTTCAAGCAAGATTTCCGGTGGGTTTTTTTCGAGAATTTTTCCAGTCAGTTTTCCAATCATATTTTTTTATTTTTCTACACCCACACCGGGTGGTGCAGGGGCAGAAATTGAATCAAGCTAGCCAAGAGTATTGTTTAAAGTAAGTTTTTTCAAATGATTTTATCTCATCTGCGTATTGCAATGTTAGGCCAATATCATCTAAGCCATTGAGCAGTCGGCGCTTACGCTCAGCATCTACTTCAAACGTGTAGATTTTTCCATTGGCAGTAATGCTTTGTGATTCAAGATCGATAGTGATTTCATCATTGATAGTAAATAATTGATCCATCACATCATTATCTTGCACAATCGGTAGAATGCCATTCTTAAAACAATTATTGTAGAAAATATCTGCAAAACTTGGTGCAATAATAGCTTTAAAACCATAATCTTCTAATGCCCAGGGCGCATGCTCACGCGATGATCCGCAACCAAAATTCTCACGTGCTAATAAAATTTTTGCCCCTTGGTATTCTGCCTTGTTTAAAACAAAATCCATATTTAGTGGGCGCTTAGAGTTGTCCATACCGACTTTGCCATGATCCAAATAGCGCCATTCATCAAATAGGTTGGGGCCAAAACCAGAACGTTTAATCGATTTTAAAAACTGCTTAGGGATAATGGCATCAGTATCTATGTTGGCACGATCAAGTGGTGCGATTATCGACGTTAAAATAGTAAACTTATCCATTATTTCACCTCCG
>DQNX01000049.1 GCA_015658965.1 Gammaproteobacteria bacterium | reverse complement strand
GGTAATGTTGCGATTAAAAGGATCAATTAATTGCTTCATGTCTACGCCTTCCAGTCTCCAGACTTTCCACCAGATTTTTCAAGTACTTGAGTTTGACTAATCACCATACCACGATCAACCGCCTTGCACATGTCATACACAGTGAGCGCAGCTACACTAGCTGCAGTCAGTGCCTCCATTTCCACGCCAGTCTTTCCATCAAGTTTGGTGGTGGCGATAATCTCAACACACGAATCTTTAGTATTGGCGCTTAACTCTACGCTAACTTTAGTCAACATTAAAGGGTGACACAATGGAATAAGATCGGCACACTTTTTAGCCGCCTGAATGCCAGCGATACGTGCCACTGCCAAAACATCACCTTTTTTGTGTTGACCAGAAGTAATCAGTTCTAAGGTTGATGGTTGCATTAGTACCACTGACTTTGCTACAGCAATACGAGTGGTAATAGCTTTGTCAGATATATCGACCATTTGTGCATCACCTTTATCGTTAATATGGGTTAGTTCGCTCATAATGTTAGATCGGTTAATGAATAGTAATTTAGTACTTCCCCTTGGGCGAAGGTGTTATTTTCGGGTATTTCCACCAAGCCATCAGCCCAAACCACAGAGCTTAATACATCTGAACCTTGTTTAGGGTAGAGACTTGCCGAAGCAGGAACAGTAGAATGGTCTAATTTTACTCTGACAAACTCACGTCGTGGCCTTGGCCTGCGCCAATCAAAGTTAGTTTGTACTTGAGTGGTTTGATTTTTATAGTGACTAACACCTTGCATTTTTTTAATAAAAGGCCGTGCGAATAAGAAGAACGTCACCATAGCTGATACTGGATTACCGGGCAAGCCAATAAAGGCAGTATTGTCAACATTCCCAAAAGCCAATGGCTTTCCTGGCTTCATTTTAATACGCCATAAAGATAATTTACCGAGTTTTTCTACTGCAGGTTTGATATGGTCTTCTTCGCCAACAGATACGCCACCAGTAGTCATAATTAAGTCACAATCAGATGCCAGTGTTTCTAAAGCCTTGCAAGTTGAGTCTAGGCTATCTTTGACGTTGCCTAGGTTAATTATTTCACAATTTAGTTGTTTGAGTAGGGCAACCAGCGCATAACGATTAGAGTTATAGATTTCACCCCTGTTTAAAGCATTGCCCGGCTCAACTAGCTCATCTCCAGTGAAAAATACACCAACCTTAAGTTTTTTAAAGACTTCGAGTTCAGCCACACCAACAGAGGCAGCTAGAGCAATATCTTGCGGTTTCAGTTGCATGCCAGCTCGTAAAATTACATCATCGGTTTGAATGTCGTTACCCATCGGACGAATATTTTCACCTAGGGATAGAGGGCGCCATGTTTCGATACTATTGCCATCTCCAGATACTTCACACTCTTCTTGCATGATAATGGTATTTGCACCTTGTGGGATTGGTGCTCCAGTAAATATGCGAGCAGCATGACCCGGTGTTAATGTGTTTCCAATACTGCCAGCAGGGATTCGATCAATCACTTCAAAACTAAATCCACCTGGGGTATTAATTTGACCTTCTTTAAGGTTGATGGCGTAACCATCCATCGCAGAATTATCAAAATCAGGTACATTAATGGTTGAGCACACATCTTCTGCCAGCACCTGATAGAGCGAATTATCAAGCGATACAAAATGCGTATTTGTATTGACTACTACTGCATTAAGTAGAAAATCTAGAGCCTCATCCATTGATAGTAAAGGCTGTTGTATTTGATCGCAACCGCAATCAACTTCTTGGTTGTTCATAATAAAGATAACTCAAATTGATGAATTGATTGTATCATAGAATGCTAATATAATCTAATATCGTTATAATGGATAAACAATAAAATGATTAACAAAAACAACATTACTGGCGTTATCTTATCGGGAGGACGGTCAAGCCGAATGCAAGGTCAGGACAAGGGTTTGATATTGCTAAATGACAAGCCACTGATTAGTTATGTGGCTGATGCGCTAGAAGCCAAAGTGGGTCGGTTGTTGATCAGCGCTAATCGTAATATTGAGGCGTATCAACAATATGGTGAAGTAATTAAGGATGAATTAGCCGACTTTCAAGGGCCACTAGCCGGTATCTCTAAGGCTTTAAATGAAACGACAAGCCCTTATTTGTTAATAGCACCTTGTGATAGTCCATTTATTAGCAAAGCATTAATAGATGGATTGATTGAATCTATGTGTGAAAATGAGGTTGATATCTGTGTCGCTGATGATGGTGTATTTATACACCCGACGTTTTCCTTAATAAAAACCACTCTAAAAGATAATTTATTAGCCTTCCTAAATTCTGGTGAGCGTAAATTAGGTTTGTGGATTGAGCAGAATAATTTCAAGAAAGTAGATTTTGCAGGTCAGTCCAAGTTTTTTATTAATTTAAACAATCCAGAGGATTTTAATAAGATTTAATTCCAGCTATCAGTCTGATCTTTATCTGTGGTTTTTGATTTAACCCATTGACTGGCGCTCTGAGTATGTTCTTTTTTCCAAAAAGGCGCTTGGGTTTTTAGATAATCCATGATAAATTCACAAGACTCAAAAGCTGATTTCCTGTGTTTACTGGTGGTGATAACTAAAACAATTTGATCGTTAACCAGAAGATCGCCGACACGATGAATTATGGTGATATTGCCTATTTTCCAGCGTTCATGAGCTTGAGTGGCAATTGACACAAGGGCCTTCTGAGTCATTTTTGGGTAGTGCTCAAGTGTCATCCTGGTAATGGATTCGTCGTCTAAATCACGTACGCTACCCACAAAACTGACTACAGCGCCGATATTGCTGTCATTGCCCTTAGCAAGGCTAATTTCAGTGGTTAGATCAAAGTCTTGTTGTTGAATGATTATTTTATCCATGTGCTTATTTTAGCTTTTTATCATGTTTTTTTATCCATATTTATGCAAAGACTTCAAAGCACCCTATTATTTTGATATAATATTCGCACATTGTCCAACGATGGATAATAAACAAACAACGACGTTTGCCTAATTTTCTTTAATATTAAAGAAAATTAGGCAAACGTT
>DQNX01000110.1 GCA_015658965.1 Gammaproteobacteria bacterium | reverse complement strand
TTTTGTTGTCCGTGAATGATTTTCCCTGAGATTGAGAATTCGCGCCCCAACATTTGTGCGGCCAAGTCCAAGTCACCCTGAGCGAGCAGTATGCGAATTTCTGAACTGCTTGCACGGCAATCGTTGCACAGCACGCTTTGGGTGTTTTCCACGCTAAACCCCTTGGATTTTGACAAGCTTTGTAATAAAGCCAAATCTCCTTGTCGGCGCTTGCCAAAGCGAAAATCATCGCCAATTAGACAGTGTTTCATGTTGAGCTTGTCTAGCAAAACTTGTTGAATAAAATCTTTAGCTTGAAGCTCAGAAAACGCCTGGTTAAAGTGAATCAATAAGTGCTCATCCACACCAAGACGTTCTAACAACCGGTGTTTTTCTTTGAAGTTACTGAGTGTGGCCTGTTCGCGACCAAAAAAACATTGCGGCGTGGGCGCAAAGGAAATAAGCACCGACGGCAGTCCCAACGCTTTGGCCGACTCAACCAGGCTTAAGATAATTTTTTCGTGTCCAACGTGCACGCCGTCAAAGTTACCAATGGTAACAAAACTACCGACGTGTTTTTTTAGATTAATGAGACCGCGAATAAGTTGCATAACGGCTATTTTAATCTAATTGTCTAGCTAAACCGGCTTGCGTTGATGACGTACAGCTTGGTCGTTATTTTTACCCCCATTCTTAAAATTTCCGAAATTTTTAGCTCGCCAGTGCTGCCAGCGCAATTTGAGCAATGATTTTTTCAACGGGTTTTGGCACGCCAAGCTCTAGTTGATCGGGCGGGTAAAATTCTGCCTGAGTTGAGTGGCAGCTGATAATAATGGGGTGAATGAGTAGGTGATAATGAGTAAAGCTGTGTTTAAAAATCGGCAGATGCTGGGTGATTAAAGCTTGCGGATCAAATGTCAGTTGCGCTTTTTGAATGTTATTTGGCGTATCCTCACACTCGACAAAACTCCACAATCCGCCCCAAATGCCTTTGCTTGGTCGTTTATATAGATGTATTTTGTTATTTTTGACAAAAACCAACATGGCGATTGAGCGCGTGGGTTTTTTCTTTTTTGGTTTTGATTGGGGATAACTAGCTTGCGTGTTGTTTTGGTAGGCTGCGCAAAGGTTGCTTATTGGGCAGCGTTCGCAGTCTGGGCGTGAGCGCGTGCACAGCGTTGCGCCCAAATCCATAATTGCTTGGGTGTAGTGATTGGTGCGATTGTTTGGCGTGTGAAACTCGGCCAGTTGCCATAATTTATTTAGTGTCACGGCTTGAGAATAGTGACCCTCTACCTGGTGTACTCTTGCCAAAACCCGTTTAACATTGCCATCCAATATGGCATGGTGTTGATTATAACTCAGGGCTAAAATCGCCCCTGCGGTTGAGCGGCCAATGCCAGGTAAATTCAGAACTTGTTCAAATTCTTGAGGAAAATTGCCTTGAAATTGCTCGGTGATAATTTCCGCAGTTTTGTGTAAGTTTCTGGCTCTTGCGTAATAACCCAGCCCAGCCCACTGCGCCAAAACTGCGTCTTCTGAAGCATTTGCCAGCGCTTTTAGGGTTGGAAAATACTGGATGAAATTATTAAAATAATCAATGACTGTACTGACTTGAGTTTGTTGCAACATAACCTCACTTAGCCAAACGTGGTAAATATTAGCCGGCTTGCTTTGTCCTCCCCGAGGGCTACTGTGTGGCGCTTGCCAAGGCAGCGAATGTCGTCCATACTGATCAAACCACTGTAACAGTGGTTTTGAAATTGAATTCATTATTTTAAGTTGAGCGGGTCGTCCGGATCTATGCCGTCCATGAACGGCTTATTAATGTCTTCGTGAGTGACTTGATAAACACAACCGATCCAGTTGTTGATAATACCGCTGGTCGCATCGTGCCAAGTGTTGCCCAAAGTTTGGCTAATCAGCGCTTCAGGAAAATCGACTATGTCTAATTCACCACAGAGCAGTTTGGTTTTAAATTCATTCAAGATGGCTTTGTTCTGAGCACTTAAATAATGGCTTGGAAAAGACGGATAATCATCCCTGGTTTTCTTTAAAAAAGAAATAACTTCACGTTTGTATTCTTTTAATAGGCTGATGGTGTCATATTCTGGGTGTCCTTGAAAAAACACAATTCTGAGCAAGTCTTCGCTAACGCAAAGATGTGCGCCAACCTTGCTATCAACCAGTATTTTCACGCCTGCTTTGTCAAACTGTGTTTTGGTAATTTCATTAAAGCGCGAGTGAGGCACATCGAAACAAGTATTAACCCCGCTCATGAGCGGGTGCTGTCGGTCAAGCACTTGGTGTGGAAATACGCCCCAACACTTTTCCCCAATGGGTTGACGTTTTTGTTCATAACGAAACTCTAGCACGGCATGGGTGGCCAGGCAAGAGCACAAAGTTGAGGTTACATTGTCATATGACCATTCGATGACTTCTTTAAGTTGTTCATAAAAAGGCGCTTTTTGTAAGTCGGCTTCTTCAATGTGCGCGCCGGTAATGATGAGTGCGTCTAAGCCCTGAGCTTTGATTTCGTCAAAGTTTTGATAATACTGCTCAACGTGTGCCTGTGCTTTGTTGCCGCGTTTAATCGAAGATAGCGTAAACGGATGAAGGTAGAATTGTGCAATCTGATTCGAGTGCCCGATGAGGCGGAAGAATTGTCTTTCAGTCGCCTCAAGTGCGGCGTCGGGCATCATATTCAGTAGCCCAATATGCAACTCACGAATGGTCTGATGGTCGGCACGGTTTTTTGACAAGATGGTCTCCCCTTCTTGTTGTAGGCGTGCAAATGAGGGTAAGCCAGAGTGGGCAATGAGTGGCATTAGTCCAATACTCCGTTGATGAGTTCGTACACTTCGCCTGCGCTTTCACATTGATACAAATCTTCACTGTCAATGGTATAGCCATATTTTTCAGCAATGGCTTCATATTTAGGCACTCTGTGTGTCAGCAGTTGTGGAAAGATCCAACCAACAAAAGCATCGGGGTTGATTTGTGCTACATAAGTCAAGTTGTTCTCTGCTAAGTAAGCGGCTAGTTGCGCCTTTAAAAAATCTGCCTGATAATACAAGGGTTTGGGCTGCGTTTGCGCGCGTTCAATCAGTGCTGATTTGTTGGCCTTGCTGGCCCGAATGTAAAGAATCAGGGTGTGTTCGGCGAGTGTTTTATAAACCTTGTCGTCATCAAGCTCACACAAACTACCGCCCGCATCATTGATAAAATGATCAAATCCTTGTTGGCTGGATTTTTTAATAAATTGAGGCACGTCTAACATGGTGCTAACCTCGGCGTCTCGGTGTAGTGCCTGACGACGAGTAAATTCATCAATCGGCAAACCGCCTTGTTCGGGGTTGCCAACTTTACCCAAAAAAGCAGAAACAGATGACAGGTTGTCAAAGGTGATGTGATTTTCAACACTGATGGATTTGTTGTCTAGCAGGCTGGCTAGCCAGTCATCCCGCCTAATATTGTGTTTAATGTTGTCAAGAATTGCTTGATTAAGATATTCGGCACCAATGCGGTAATCGCCCGAATAGTGGTACCATTTATCTTCGTTGTTAAGCAATTTTGACAGGTGGGTTTTACCAACGCCTGACATACCGAGCAGGGTTAAACGTTTGTGTTTTGATTGTTTGAATTGTTCGGCTGTTAGCCTCATAATAATCCATCTTGTTTAAACATTTCACGAATACCGCGCACGGCTTGACGGGTTCGATGCTCGTTTTCAATCAAGCCAAAGCGTACGTAGTTGTCGCCATAATCGCCAAAACCAATGCCAGGGGAGACGCCAACTTTTGCCACTTTCAGCAGCTTTTTAGTAAATTCTAATGAGCCTAACGTTTGATAAAATTCAGGGATTTTGGCCCAAACAAACATCGTGGCTTTAGGTAGTTTGACATCCCAGCCAATAGATTTTAAGCCACCACACAAGACATCTCGACGCTCTTGATACATATCTGAAATCTCTTTAACACAGCTTTGATCACCCTCTAGCGCCTCAATTGCCGCCACTTGGATTGGGGTAAACATGCCGTAATCAAGATAAGATTTAATTTTAGCCAGTGCATTCACCAGTACTGGGTTGCCCACCATAAAGCCTACGCGCCAGCCCGGCATGTTGTAGCTTTTTGACAAAGAGAAAAATTCAACAGCAACGTCTTTTGCGCCTTCAACCTGCAAAATACTGGGGGCTACATAACCATCAAAAACAATATCGGCGTAGGCCAAATCTTGAACCACCCAAATTTCGTGTTCTTTGGCAATTTTAATGACGCGTTCAAAAAATTCTAATTCAACACATTCAGTGGTTGGGTTGGAAGGGTAATTAAGCACCAACATTTTAGGTTTGGGAAAGGTGTTTTTGATTGAGCGCTCTAGTTCTGCAAAAAAATCATCCTCAGGTCCGCAAGGTACGTGTTGAATATCGGCGCCCGCAATAACAAACCCATAAGGGTGGATTGGGTAGGCAGGGTTTGGTACCAAAACAGTGTCGCCACTACCAACCACGGCTTGTGCTAAATTAGCCAAGCCTTCTTTAGAGCCAATGGTAACAATGGCTTCGGTTTCTGGATCTAGGTCAACATCAAAACGGTTTTTGTACCAGTGAGTGATAGCACGTCTAAGCCGTTGGATACCGCGTGAGGTTGAATAACGGTGGGTGTCTTTACGCCGTGCTGCCTCTACTAATTTTTCAACAATGTGGTCTGGCGTTGGCTGGTCAGGATTGCCCATGCCGAAGTCAATAATGTCTTCGCCACGCGCACGAGCCTCGGCTTTTAACTCGTTAGTAACGGCAAAAACGTAAGCTGGTAAGCGCTTAATTCGAGGAAAGTCTTCGTTCATTTATTTAATTGCTAGTAACTCTACGTCAAACACCAAAGTTGCATTTGGCGGGATGGCATTGCCCGCACCCATTTCACCGTAAGCCAGTTTTGACGGAATGGTTAGTTTGCGTTTGCCACCTACTTGCATGCCCGCAACTCCTTGATCCCAACCAGGAATAACTTGCCCAACACCCAGTTGAAAGTCAAACGGCGCGTTTCTGTCGACACTAGAGTCAAATTTTTTGCCGTTCGTTAGCCAGCCAGTATAGTGCATAGAAACATAATCGCCTGCTGCGCATGCAGTGCCTTCGCCTAAGGCCAATTCTTCAATAATAAGTTCTGTCATAGTGTTTTCCTAATAAGTTAACGTTATATTATAAGAGCCAAATTTTCTAATATTCAGCACCCCGATATCTAAAATCAAATACTGCCCTTTAATTCCTTGCAACACCCCTGAAATAAGCGGTGTTTTATCAAAATTTAGTGCACTAATTTTGCTTGGGTATTCTACCACAGGGTAATTAATTTCTAAAGCTTCGTTACGCAAGGTGTTAGCACCCAATTCATCCACCAATAATTGAATTTTTGGTAATAGCTCATCACGCACCTGCACTAGGTCGGTTTCTTCAACTTCATTTTTAAGCATTTTTCGCCAATTGGTTTTATCATTCACAAAGGCTTTTAACGCAACTTCAATTTGTCCAGATTTAAGGCGAGTGTCTACCTCTAGTATGGGTAGTGCGCTGATGGCACCTTGATCAATCCAGCGCCCGGGAATGTTAGATTTTCGAGTAATGCCAACCTTGACACCTGATGAATTTGCCAAATAAATCACATGTGGTGCAAAGCAGTTCTTTAGGCCCCAGTCTGGCTCTCTACAAGTGCCCAAATGATGGTGACAAGTTTCAGGCTTCATAATGCACAAGTCACAACGGGCTAATTTTTGACAACAAGGGTAGCAATAGCCCTGAGAATAGCTTTTATTGGTCGCTTTGCCACAATTCGCACAGTTAATTTGGCCGTTAAACTTCAGCTGTATGGCTTCGCCAATCAAATCATTCATATTGAGTAGTTTGTCGCCAATAGGCAATTGATACTGCGCCACACCCCTACTTAGGCTGGTCTGCATCTTGCTAATAAGTCCACTGAGTTGCATGCGCTATGTTTGGGTCAATAGGCGTTGCACTGCTAAATATTTATCCGCCGTTTTTTGAATGATTCGCTCGGGTAATACGGGTGCAGGTGGTGTTTTGTCCCAATCCAGTGTTTCTAAATAGTCGCGTACAATTTGCTTGTCAAAGCTTTTTGGGCTAGTGCCCACTTGGTAATCTGCCTTTGACCAAAATCGTGAGGAATCGGGCGTCAGCACTTCATCCATTAGAGTCAGTTGATTGTTCTCATCGAGGCCAAATTCAAATTTAGTGTCAGCAATAATAATGCCGCGCTTTAACGCATAATCAGCGGCAAACTGATAAAGCTTAAGGCTAGCCTGTTTGACTTGATCAGCCATATCTGCGCCTAAGATTTCAACGGTTGTTTCAAAATCGACATTCATGTCGTGTTCGCCTAAATCAGCCTTGGTGGAGGGTGTGTAAAGCGTGTGGGGTAATTTCTCAGCAAGTTCAAGATTGTTTGGCAATGTAGTGCCACATACCGCACCGGTTTGTTGGTAGTCTTTCCAGCCAGAACCAATTAAATAACCACGCACAATTGCTTCAACAGCAAGCGGCTTGAGTTTTTTTACAATAATCGCTCGGCCTTCGACTTGCGCCACTTCCGCTGGGTTTAAGACGCTTGCCAACGGTTCGTGTGTTAGGTGGTTGGGAATAATGTGCTTGGTTTTTTCAAACCAAAAGTTGGCCACGTTAGTGAGCACGGCGCCTTTTTGGCTAATAGGTTCATCGAAAACAACATCGAAAGCGCTAAGGCGATCCGTGGTGACAATCAGCATGCGTTTGTCATCAATAGCATAAATATCGCGCACCTTGCCTTTTTGAATTAAGGGCAGACTAAGCGAGGTATTGAAAAGTGTTTCCAAGAGGTTTCCTGTCGATAATTTTTATCTGTTATTTTAACCTTAATCCCAACATTGAAAATACGAATGTCGGAAGCGTCAATGCGCGTTTGTGGTAAAATTCACATCATAGTATGATGATAAAAATTTTTCTAATTACCACCCTACTGATGGCCCAGTTTTCAGTGGCTTCACCCTTGACTGATGGCGCGCTACGACTGATTCAGATAGGCAATGAAATTGGCTCACGTGACGTGGTGTTGCGTGGCCAATCCTTGCTGCTTAAAGGCGCTTTCGATCTAAACGATTTCGATGCTGCGTACGAAACCTCTAAACAAATCCGCCAGGGAAATACACTCATGGGTCATCAGCCACAAGTTCGTGTTGCCAACGAGATGCTGATTAAATTAGTAAGACAAAGCCATGATCCTGCGCTGTATGAGTATGCTTTGTATTTACTGGATGGCGACGGTGGCTTTGTTAAAAACGATTTTTTAGCCCTTAATTTATTCGAAGAATCTTTTGCGGCACATGGCAATGCAAACGCCGCTTTTATTGCGGCCGTGATTAGAAACGAATCTTTGGTGCCAGGCACTAAAGACAAGCAGCGTATTGGTGAGTTGATTACATTTGCGGTTTTAAATAAGGTTAAGGGCGCATCTGAATATCAGGCCCAGCATATTGATGGCGGGCATTGGAGAAATCTTGATGTTAAAAATTGGCGAGGCTGGCTAGTCAGCCAATAGTTTATAAGCTACGTAAGAGCGCGTTGGCTTTGTTTTTAAAACGCCAATAGTCAGAAGGGTCTACCTGCTTTTGCTTAGGCAAAGGATGCGTTAGTGGGTTTTTACGTATGCCTTTGTAGCGCAATTCATAGTGTAGATGAGGTCCAGTCGATCTTCCAGTTGAGCCTACGTAACCAATAACTTGACCTTTTCTAACCTTAGACGAAGGCCGGAGTCCACTGGAAAACTTAGACAGATGTGCATACACAGTTACATAATTACTGCCATGTTTAATATAGATAACGTTACCCAGAGCACCCATTCTTTTTCGATATTGGACAACCCCACTGGCGACAGAATAAACCGGTGCCCCTGTTTTGGCGGCATAATCAACCGCTCTGTGCGGCCTCCAAGTTTTTAAAATTGGGTGGAACCGTTTTCTTTGGAACTTAGAGCTGATGCGCTTGTATTTTAAAGGTGCCCTTAAAAAGCTAGGATACAGTGATTTTCCGTTGATGTCGTAATAGCCGGTACGTCCAAGCTTGTCTGTATAGGAAAAAACAGCCACGCGTTTTGTTGCACCTATGTAGATCAGCGCACTGGGATTAGCGCCGCGGTTGCCAACAATAATAAATCGATCGCCTTTTCGCAAGTCCCTGTTGAAATCAATTTCCCATGAAAATATACGAATAATGTCATCAACAATTTTTGGACTAATGTTGGCTTTTTTTGCATCATAATTAAGCGAACGTGTAATGGTGATGGTGGTGTGTTCTGGCGTGTTAGAGCCGTATGTCAAGGCGCTAGACGGGCTGATCAGCAGTATAGAGACAATTAAAAATAAAGTACGACTAAGCATATTTGGCAACAATTTGAGTGGCCAACTCTCGCGCTGTTTGGTCGTTGGCAATAATGGCATCAAGGCTGTTCAAGACAGCGTGTTTTGTTTGTTCAAGTGTTTGCTCAATAACAAGCGCTATGTCTAAAAAATTAATCGTCTGCTTTAAAAACGCATCAACGGCTACTTCGTTGGCCGCGTTAATTGTACCCATGGCGTTACCGCCTTGTTTCAATGCATCAAACGCCAATTTTAGGCAAGCGAACTTGTCAAGGTCGGGGCTGTAGAATTCTAGCGGCGGGTTGCTGGCTAGGTCAAGTGGCGCTACGCCAGCACTAATACGCCGAGGATAAGCCATTGCATAAGAAATGACACTGCGCATATCAGGGTTGCCCAGCTGTGATAAGGTCGAGCCATCTTTATAATAAACCGAAGAATGAACAATACTTTGTGGATGCATCACCACATCGATCTGTTCAGGCTTTAGATTAAATAAATAATAAGCCTCAATGACTTCTAAGCCTTTATTCATCATGGTGGCTGAATCAACTGAAATTTTTCGACCCATTGACCAATTTGGGTGCGCACAGGCCTCGTCAGGCGTTATTGATTGTAATTCACTTAACGGCGTATGTAGAAACGGACCACCACTAGCGGTTAGCTGAATTTTGCTTAAACCCGATCGACCACTCTGTAAGCACTGAAAAATAGCGCTGTGTTCTGAATCAACTGGAATCAGCTCTGCGCCAGAATTTTTCACTGTATCCATAAAGATGTCGCCCGCCAAAACCAACGATTCTTTGTTGGCCAACATAATGCGTTTGCCCGCTTTGGCCGCTGCCAAAGCAGAAGACATGCCTACAGCACCCACAATGGCTGCCATGACATAATCGGTTTGTTCGTGTGCAGCAATGTCGCATAAGGCTTGTTCACCACTAAGTACTATGGTGTCGTTGTCGAGCGCGCTTTGTAGCTGTGAAGCCGCATTTTCATCCATCATTACTGCAAATTTTGGCTGGTATCGATGACACAATTGGGCCATCTTCTCCCAGCTGGTATTGGCACTAAGTGCGAAGATATTGAATTTGTCGCGGTGTTGGTCCACCACCGACAAAGTGCTTTTTCCAATAGACCCAGTAGCGCCTAAGAGAGTTATGTTTTTCATAGCAGAGTTATTAATCCAAGCAAGAAGAAGGGTGCGGCTGCGGTGAGCGAATCAATACGATCAAGCACCCCACCATGGCCGGGCAAAATTTGCCCGCTGTCTTTCAGCCCGGATTCACGCTTAAACAGACTTTCAAACAAATCACCCAACACTGAAACGCTAGAGACAACAATCGCCAAAACCAAGTAGCCCAGATATTTTTCTGAGTCAATGGCTTGAGTTTGTAAGAAAACAATCATCACAATCAGAGCAAAACCAACACCACCCACAACCCCTTCAATTGATTTTCCTGGGCTGACTTTAGGCGCAAGCTTGCGTTTACCAAACTTCCTACCGACAAAATAAGCACCTGAATCTGCACCCCAAATCAGCAACATTAACAGTAAAAAATATTCGCCACCTTTTGAATGTAAGCTAACCAGAGC
Organism: Gammaproteobacteria bacterium; assembly: GCA_015658965.1. Taxonomy (GTDB): domain Bacteria; phylum Pseudomonadota; class Gammaproteobacteria; order PS1; family Pseudothioglobaceae; genus Thioglobus_C. Next base: position 3,252 of record DQNX01000110.1, on the reverse strand, counting down.
AACCCACATAGGCGCTAATAATAGCACGCCATTCATTGATCGAATAATGCCAGACCCATACCAAGTTTGGGCGTGACTGGGATAACGTATCACCCAAAATAAGTTCAGCCCCCACCAAGCAATAGAAACATAAAGCAAGACGTATAAGTTGTCTAAGTTTTGTGCGTGGTGATTTGCAACCAGCGCACAACCCACAATAAACAGAGTCAATGAAGTCCTGCCGACAGGCTTAGTAATTTTAATTAATCGTGAAAACTCCCAAGCACCGAGCGCAACAAAAGCCAGCAACAAGTAAGAAAAGTAATCGTTGGGTAGGGCGAATATTGCCCAAATAAAGACCGGTGCCAAGACCAGTGCGGTAACTACTCTTTGCGCTATTCCACTTAGCATGCCTTGTCCTCACGCGCACCAAAACGACGATCGCGATTATTAAAACTCTCAACGGCTTTATCGATCGCTTTAGGACTGAAATCTGGCCATAGGGTGTCGGTAAAATACAGCTCGCTATAGGCGATGTCCCAGAGCAAGAAGTTGCTAATTCTGAGCTCGCCACTGGTGCGGATTAATAAGTCAACTTTTGGATGATCTGCCAAGCACAAGTATTGAGCAAAAGTATCGATATTTATGTCGTCAACATTAATTTCGCCATTGGCTGCGCGCTTAGCAATTTGTTGTGCCGCTTGTGCAATGTCCCATTGCCCGCCATAGTTGGCAGCAATCACTAGGGTGAGCCCAGTGTTATTAGCCAATAGTGCTTGTGCATCAATCGCCATTTGTTGTACTTCTTTAGGAAACAGACCCATATCACCAATAATTTTAAGCCGAACATTGTGTTTATTGAGTTTGTTGGTTTCTTGTTTTAATACACTTAAAAATAGCTTAAACAGCAAGGATACTTCCTCAGTTGAGCGGTTTTTATTTTCACTACTAAAAGCAAACAAGGTGAGTGTTTCAACACCCAGTTTGCCACAGTGTTTAACCACTTTACGTACGGCTTTAACCCCTTTTTGGTGGCCGTGTATGCGTGGCAAGAAGCGTTTCGACGCCCAACGACCGTTACCGTCCATAATAATTGCAATGTGTTTGGGTATACTCATGGGGTTAATTATACCTATAGGTCGGCACCAGCCTTTTGAAAGTATAAATACGGTAAAATTACACTTATGAGTTTAGCCAAAAGAATTATTCCCTGCCTTGATGTGCGTGATGGTCGCGTAGTTAAGGGCGTGCAATTTGTTGATATTAAAGATGCTGGCAACCCGGTTGAGGTGGCGAAACGTTATGACCTTGAAGGCGCTGATGAGATCACGTTTTTAGACATTACCGCTTCACACGAAGGCCGTGATACCACCATACACATGGTGGAAAGTATTGCCGAACAAGTGTTTATTCCACTAACGGTTGGTGGCGGTATTCGAAAGCCCGAAGACGTACGCGCCATGTTAAATGCAGGGGCGGATAAAGTTGCGGTAAATTCAGCCGCTATTTTTAATCCCGGTTTGATTAATGAGCTGAGTGAAAAATTTGGCTCGCAGTGTATTGTTATCGCTATTGATGCCAAACAGGTCTCAGACAATCCACCAAGGTGGGAAATTTTTACCCACGGTGGGCGTAAAACCACGGGCATTGATGCAGTTGAGTGGGCCGTGAAAATGACCCAAGGCGAACACGGTGCAGGCGAGGTGTTATTAACCTCAATGGATTGTGATGGGGTTAAAACCGGTTTTGATTTGGCACTCACCAAAGCCGTGTCAGAGGCAGTTGACGTGCCGGTGATTGCCTCAGGCGGTGTGGGTAATTTAGAACACTTGTCTGAAGGCGTGTTAAAGGGTGGTGCTGATGCAGTGTTGGCAGCCAGTATTTTTCATTTTGGCGAGTACACGATAGCAGAGGCAAAACTGGCGATGCAAAAAAACGGCATAGAAGTCAGGTTGTAACTTTGACAAGATTGATTTTTTAACGACTTAAGCGTATCATTTCGCGCTTTGTAAAATAAGGTTTTTTATGAATTCTAAAAAAGAATTATGGATATTGTTGGCTTCGTTTGTTTTGCCAATTGCGCTGGGTACGGCGTTTTTTTATTGGAACCCAACCGCCTTTACCAGTAATACGGTTAATTACGGAACATTTGTTAATCCAATTATCACCACGCAAGAACAAGACGTGGTTTTTGCCAGGCACACACCGGGGAGTTTGCAAGGGTTGTGGACATTGGCTTATGTAACCGACCAGTGCAATGATGCCTGCATAACAACATTAAAAGACATGAAAACCATCCGTATCCTGATGAATGAGAATATGCGTCGTATTCAAAGAATGCTGTTAATTAATGGCACGACCGATACCCAAGAGTACGGCGTACTAATTGCCCATCCGAGTGAAGGGCTTAATCAACAGTTACGTGAATTTCCGGAAAATACCTTGTTTTTGATTGACCCATTGGGCAACGTGATGTTGCACTACAATCCGCAAGGTTTAAGCGTTAAGCGTGTGCTTAAAGATTTAAAGCGCTTGTTTAAATATTCACGTATCGGTTAAGCGGAGATTATTATGCCATCATTAAAGGATTTACTCGGTTTATGTAAGCTTAAAGTAGTTGCACTTATTTTGCTGACGGCTGTGGTCGGTATGTTTTTGGCGGTGCCCGCACCCTACCTACCAGACGCCATGCTGGTCATTGCCGCCTCAGTAGGCATCTCTATGGCGTCCGCTTCCGCCGCAGTGTTTAACCATATTGTTGATGAACAAATCGATATTCAAATGTCACGTACCAGTCAGCGTCCTTTGCCGCAAGGCAAAGTTAGCAGAAACCAAGCGTTGGTGTGGGGTGTGTTTTTAGGCGTGACTGGGTTGGGTATTTTGCAATTGTTTGTTAACACCATCACCATGGTGCTTACCTTTGTCTCACTGATTGGTTATGCGGTGATTTACACCATGTATTTAAAACGCGCGACACCACAAAATATTGTGATCGGTGGCGCTGCAGGCGCCGCACCCCCCGTGCTTGGATGGACGGCGATTTCCGGCACACAAAACATTGAATACGCCCTGCTTTTGTTTTTAATTGTGTTTGTTTGGACACCGCCACATTTCTGGGCATTGGCTATTTATCGAGTTGAAGAGTACAAAAAAGTTGATGTGCCGATGCTGCCAGTAACACACGGCTTGGCTTATACCAGAGTGCAGATTTTGCTTTACACAGTGTTGTTATTGCTGGTAACACTATTGCCTTATTTAGCAGGCATGTCAGGC
>DQNX01000010.1 GCA_015658965.1 Gammaproteobacteria bacterium | reverse complement strand
CCAATCACCCCGTCTTTATTGTTGTTTTTTAACTTAGAAACCGCATAAAAGATATAGTAGCCAGCAAAAAAGCACATGACTAAATTATAAGAAGCCAATACCCACCACCAATCTTCAATCAGATGAGGGTTTAAACCCATATAAGTCAAACCACCAAGCGATACTAAGAAAACAGTTGACCAAAACCATGTGTTAGGCATTTTCTTTAATGAAAAATCCTGCTTAAAAACCATCTATTTATCTGTTGTTGTTCATATTTTATGGGCTGATTATCTCATAAAAAAACACGCGTTACGCTTAATTGTTGCTAAAATACAACAATGATAAAAACACCCGACCAACTCAACGATTTTCTACTCGCCATTCAAGATGAGACTGAGCTCGCCATTGATACCGAATTCAAACGCGTTAGCACTTATTATCCAATACTCTGTTTGGTGCAAATCGCCACCGAGAGCGCCACCGACTGCATTGATGTGTTGGCACTTGACGATCTTGAGCCTTTGTTTAACAAACTCTACCAAGACGATTGCCTTTGGATTGTACATTCTGCTCGCCAAGACATTGAAGCCATGCACTGTCTTTCGAAACGACTGCCTCAACAATTATTTGACACCCAAATTGCCGCCAGTTTATTAAACCATCCAATGCAAGTCTCTTATCAAGCATTGACTCAAACCCTGCAAAATGTGTATTTAGAGAAAGCTTATACGCGCCTTGACTGGACCACGCGTCCACTACCCGCTGAAGCCATTGAATATGCACTGGATGATGTGCGTTATTTGCTAAAAAATTACCAACAATTACAAGCGCAACTGCAAGCAGAAAACAAGCTTGATTGGATTGCAGAAGAAGCTCAATCCTTGCTCAATATCGATTTATACCTGCCACCTATTAATCAAGCTTGGCAGCGGGTTAAAGGCTTATCACGAATTAACAAAAATGCGCACCTGTTAGCGGCGCAATTAGCCGCATGGCGAGAGCATCGAGCGCAAACTAACAACAAACCACGTAAGTGGATACTGGCCGATGATCAACTACTTGCTTATGCACTGGGCAAAGAAAAGCTTTCAAACAAAGCGCTCAAGCATTTTGATGATTTTTTGGCTGAGCACATCAACATTCAAAACATTGAAATTAGTGTTAGTAAAAATAATCCAGCAACAAAAACTGAAAAAGCGCAAAAGCTTATTTTGCAAAAACTCATCCAAGAAAAAGCAAATCAGTATAATTTAGCTGTAGAAGTGATGGCTAGTAGCAAATCATTACTCAAATATATTCGCGGCGATCACTCGGTTATGTTTTGCCAAGGTTGGCGTTATCAATTATTACAAGGGGATTTAAAAAATGCAGAATAGTTTAAAACCAGTATCGGCAGGTAACTTACCTGACGAAATTAATGTTATTATTGAAATTCCAGCCATGTCATCGCCGGTTAAATACGAAATAGACAAAGAAACTGGTGCCATGTTTGTAGACCGCTTTATTTCAACGCCGATGTTCTACCCATGTAATTACGGCTTTGTACCTGAGACTTTGGCAGACGACGGCGATCCAGCTGACGTACTAGTCATCACCCCTTACCCGCTGATTCATGATGCTGTCATCACCGTAAGACCGATTGGCGTATTACGCATGACTGACGAAGCTGGCAAGGATGCAAAAATCCTAGCTGTGCCAATCGACAAACTCTGCAAATCTTATCATGACATTAAATGTATTGATGATGTGGGCACTACGCTTAAAGACCAAATCGAGCACTTCTTCCGGTACTACAAAGATTTAGACGATGGCAAGTGGGTTGAAATTGACGGCTGGGGTGATGCGCAAGAAGCCAAAGATGAATTGCAAGAATCTTTCGACGCTTATAAAAAATAGCCTTTGGCCAATACGAATACTTTTCAAATTATTGGCGGCACGCATCGAGGTAGGAAATTTGATTTTACCGACGCACCTGGCTTAAGACCGACACCCAACAAAGTTAGAGAAACCTTGTTTAATTGGATTCAATTCGAATCGGCTAACGCTGTTTTTTTAGATTGGTTTTCCGGTAGTG
>DQNX01000096.1 GCA_015658965.1 Gammaproteobacteria bacterium | reverse complement strand
GATTCTTTAGGAGATTATTGGGTTATTAAGTTTGCTAAAAGGAACAGCTTTATCATTAATCCAACAGGTGATATTGTTAAGATCTACAAGGGTGTAGATCCACAAACTCATATTCAAGAGGTGCTTGAAGATTTGTCCACTTTGCAAAAATAGCTAAAAGTAATTGGTATTAAATTTGAGAACCAAAATAATTTGATTACTTAGGTATCTCTTCCACAATGAGGGTAGTGCTATCTGTTCCCACAACCTTAACCTGCTGACCAATAACCATATCACAGCCCTTAGCAAGCCATAATGAATCCCCTACTTTTACTTTAGCGCCGTTATTATCGAGCTCTGCAACAGTATAAACATTACCAATATGACGAGAGGCCCTCTCATTTAATTGCGTATCAATTGTTTTAACTTTAAAAAGCTTTTTAACTGCATAGATTGTCACAATTGATAAAAATGCAAAGATAAGTAACTGCATCTCCCAACTTATATTAGGAGAGAGATACAATAATATACCCACAACAACTGCTGATATACCCATCCATAAAAAGAAAGTACTCCACGCAAACAGCTCAATAATAATAAGTGCAAGCCCTAATACTAGCCAATGCCAAAAATCAAAATCTGCAAATAGTGCTTCCATAATATTCTCTATGTTTTAGGGTTATTGCCACCAATACCTTTTACCAGCTCTCCAATACCGCCAAGAGAGCCTAATATTGCACTGGCCTCAAGCGGCATAAGCACAAGCTTTTCATTATCAGCAGTGGCGATGGCCTGTAACGCTTCGGTATATTTAGTCGCTACAAAATAATTAAGTGCCTGCACGTCGCCATCCTTTATGGCGTCTGATACCATCGTTGTGGCATTAGCCTCTGCTTCAGCCAGCCTTTCTCTCGCTTCTGCATCTCTAAATGCTGCCTCTTTGCGCCCCTCAGCATCAAGAATGGCGGCCTGTTTTTCACCTTCGGCTCTTAAGATTTCTGACTGTCGCTGACCTTCTGCTTCCAAGATGTCAGCACGCTTTTGACGTTCGGCCTTCATTTGTCTACTCATAGCCTCAACAAGATCTAGTGGTGGCTCCAAATCTTTAATCTCTATTCGGGTAACTTTAATACCCCATGGATTGGTCGCTTGGTCAATAACTGTTAATAAATGCGAATTAATATCATCACGGTTAGATAGCATTTGATCTAAGGACATCGAACCTAATACTGTTCTAATGTTCGTAAGGCATAAATTTCTCATGGCATTAAACAGATCATTAACTTCATAAGTGGCTTTGGCAGCATCAATAATTTGAAAGAATACAACGCCATCGGATTGAACCACAGCGTTATCTTTTGAAATAACACTTTGTTTTTCGATATCAAGCACTTGCTCGCGCATGTTAACTTTAGCACTGACTCTATCTACAATAGGGACAATAATGTTTAAGCCTGGTTTTAGGGATTTTATGTATTTACCAAAACGCTCAATTGTGTATTCACTACCTTGTGGTACCGTTTTTACGGACTTGAAAACAATGAAAATTGCTAAAACAACTAATACAATAATAAATTCATTCATTACTGACTCCTTATTAAAGTTAATAGATTAAGTTCATTGTAAACTAAATTAAAATCAAATTAGGTGGAGATTTCTCCATTCTATAAAAACCTAATTAAAGATTTAGCCTTACTTTTTATTATTAATAATGTCTTTTAATGCCGATCTCACCTCTGCGTAATCAAATTTAAAGCCCAATTGTAGTAATTTTTTAGGTACTACTGACACACCCTGTGTTAATACCTGCGAGCCTTCACCAAATAATAACTTAATTTGCCATTTGAATAAAGGTAATAAAAAAGGTCGATGTAATAAACTTGCTAGGGTTTGACCAAATTTAGCCTGTGTAACAGGGTTTGGAGAAGTTAAGTTAAACACACCTTGCATATCTGTATGCTCAATAGCATAAGAAAATGCCTTGAGTAAATCATCTACATGAACCCACGAAAAACATTGCTTTCCACCGGCTACTGGACCGCCAAACCCCAATTTGAATGGCAGTAGCATCTGACTAAGCGCACCACCATTCACTGATAACACCACCCCAAATCTAAAAATTAGCACATTCTCGGCAAGAGTTTTTGATTGCTGCTCCCAAGATACAACGAGATCAGACAAAAAACCAGTGCCTGAGTGTTGATAGTCCTCATTAAAAGGTTGGCTACATGATGACTCAGGATAAAACCCAACTGCTGATGCACAAAAAATACGTGGCTTACTTGTTAAAAAATCTAAAGCAGTCTTTAATTGCTTACTGGTTGTAACCCGACTATCCCAGATTTCTTGCTTGTAATCTACATTCCAGCGCTTAACAATATTAGCGCCAGAGAGTTTAATAATTAAATCCCTGCCTTGAACCAGTTCGTTCAAGGTGTCTTGGTTAACAAAAGCTGAACGGCCAACACATACAACCTCATGATCGGCAGATAAATATTGCTCTAACGCACGACCAATTAGTCCTGTACCACCTAAAATTAAAATTTTCATAATCCCTCATAAAAAATCTAACAACGATACTAACTACTATACTCTTCCATATTCTCCTGTTAGTGACACAAAGATATAATCTCCCAAATCAGTTTCATCCAGAACTTGATTGTGTTTAACACCTTTAATCATTTTTTGCATACAACCATCACCAACAGGGGCGACTAAAATACCACCATCTTTTAGCTGTTCTACCAATGCTTGTGGGATTTCTGCACAAGCAGCTGATACGACAATCTTATCATAGGGCGCTTGCTGCTCATAGCCCAATCCACCATCATATTGTATGATTTTTACGTTATTTATTTTGGCTTTAGCTAGATTTTCCTTAGCAAAATTAACTAGCTCTGGCACAATCTCAACAGAATAAACTTGGTCGCATAATTGACTTATGATCGCTGCTTCGTAACCACTACCAGAACCGACCTCTAAAACTTTATCTGTTTTTTTAAGTTCTAATGCTTCAACCATTGAAAACACCGTAGAAGGCTGAGAAATAGTTTGTTTATATCCAATACTGAGTGGAGCATCAATGTACGCCTCTTTTTTAGAGTTTAAAGGCACAAATAACTCTCTGGATATTGTTCGAAAAGCGTCTATCACTTTATCATCTTCAATAATCCTATTGCTTCGTATACTTTTCAATAGCGATTTTTTTGTATTATTTAGGTTTGATAACATTGATTTTTCCACTGTCTGTTGAAAAATATATCCAGCCCTCTGGGCTTTGAAGAAGCGCCCTAATACGCTCATCTAGGTTTCCAAATAAACGTTCTTCTTTAGCTGCTCTACCCTGCGCATCGAGTGTAATTCTATTAATATGGCGTAGTTTAAGCGCACCTGAAAATAAACTACCCTGCCAGTCTTTAAAAGCATCACCAGTGTAATACAGCAAACTTCCTGGCGCTATTGATGGTACATAAACTTTTACTGGCTGTTCCATGCCTTTTTTGTGTGTTCCCTCACCTACCGACACTGGACCCCAGTACTCCTTGCCATAAGATATAGTCGGCCAACCATAGTTTTTACCTTCTTCAATTAGATTAATTTCATCACCACCTCTAGGGCCGTGCTCGATTGACCAAAGGCGTTTGTTTTCATTGTCCCAAACCAGTCCTTGTGGATTTCGATGACCATAACTCCATATCTCTGGCAAAACATTTGAATGCCCAACAAAAGGATTGTCTTCTGGTGTAGATCCATCAAGATTCAGCCTTAAAATAGAACCCGCATGTGAATTTAAATCTTGAGCGTTGGACCTGACACCTCGATCACCAATAGAAAAATAAACATGGCCTTTGTCATCAAATGCTATCCGACTACCATAATGAACACCTGTATCAGTTTTTGAATCTGTAATGATTAAATCTTGCCAGTCTTTTAATGCATGCCCATCTATATGTGCTCTGGCAAGTGTGGTAGCGCCTTGATCTTGAATAGCTTTAGAATAAGTAAAGTATATCCAATCTCCTTGTTTATACTCAGGCGCTTTTGCCACATCTAACAAACCACCTTGACCACTCGCCATTACTTCTGGAGTGCCAGTTAAGTAGTTAAATTTTCCTGATTGAATATTGAGCACACCTGCTCTGCCCTTGCGCTCGGTAAATAAGATTTCATCATTTGAGATAAAAACCATACTCCAAGGCACGCCTAAACCTGAAACAATCTGTTTAAGCTGAAAAGCGTTAGAATAAACAACAGAAGATAGAAAAAAAATTAATAGAAAAATAAAGAAATTTTTAGTCAATAAAACCATACCAAAGCCCTTTCAACTATTTAAAAAAGACCTTTAATAATAAAGATTGATGAACTCATCTTTTTTACAAGTTGATATACCTAAAATTGAATAAGCAGGACACAAACCGAACAACGCTGTCAGTACTAGTACAACGCCAATTACTCCTAAATACGAACCGTAATAAATCCTGCGCCGATAACAATAATTCCTGTAACGAATCTAACAATTTTGTCCTTCCTACCTACATTGCATTGCATCACACACTCGTTTCTTTCAGTTACCTATTTATAATTGTACTCCCCCAATGTTAATTTATTGTATTTATCGATTTACGTACTTTATTTGCGATTGCTTTTGAATCTAGGATTGTATTTGCATTTATATGCAATATTGTCACCTTTTCGGTGTCTTTAAGTGGCTCCAATGAGTGAAATTGTTGTTCTAATACACTCACATCAGCATCCGAGATATTATTTTGATCATTTAAACGCTTTCGAACACGTTCACGAAGTTCATTCTTTTCTACTTGTAAATCAAGAATGATAATCGCAGTATCAATTTTATCAAAAGCCTGATAAAACATTTGACGCTCTTTTACTTGAAGAAAAGTTGCATCAACAATAACACTATAACCATTCTCAATAATGGATTTAGTTAAATCAAGCAATCGTTGATAAGTGGCTCTGGTTGCCTCTGGAGCATACATATCCCCTTCCAGTAATGAACCTTGACTGCCATCAAATAAGCCGAATAAACGCTTTCTTTCAACATCGGAACGAATCCAAATAGCCAATAGTCGTTCATTAAGGCTAGCAGCAAGTGTGCTTTTACCGCTACCAGATAAGCCGTGTAGCATAATTACACTAGGTTTTCTAGGTTGGGTATATGCGCTTGCTAATGCTAAATAATGGTCCACTCCATCAAGTAGGATTTTTTGTTCTTTAGCATTCCTCGCGTTTAATTGTGCACATCGAATTGACAAGACCTTGGCACGAACACTGGCGAGATAATTACGGTAAAAATCCAATAAACTCAAGCCTGCATAATCGCCAGTTAAAGAAAGATAACCGTTTAAAAAATGCCAAGCTAAGTCAGGCCTTTCTCGACTTTCCAAATCCATGACTAAAAACGCCACCTCATTAATGACATCGATCCATCGAAGCTCATCGTTAAACTCAATACCATCAAAAATTTGCACCTTTGATTGCCAGTACACCATATTTGCTAAATGCATATCTCCATGACATTCCCGAACAAACCCATCCTTCAACCTTGAATCAATCTCACTAGAAAGTCTTTTCTTTTGTAAGGCGGTCCATTCTTGGAGTTTTTCAGCAGCTTTGACAATATGTTGATGATTGTGCAAATGTTGCTTAATCTGGACGAAATTATCAAGTGCGAATGAAAAAATAACATCGACTTCGCCATAACCTGAGTTAATCTTAGCTCGAGTAGAATCTAAGTGGAACTTAGCCACAGTGATGCAGAGCCCATCTAACCACTCATCTTTCCAATACTTAGAATGATTTTCAAGTAATTTATCCAGCTCCATTTCACGGTCAAAACGGTGCATCCGCACAGCATACTCAACAACGTTCGTGTATTTGTCAGTTTGCTTATCAGTAATGAAAACTCGATCATCATTACAGATAATTGGGACAACATCAATATAAATATCTCTTGCTAGTCTTGAGTTAAGGCGTACCTCTTCAGCACAAAAGTGTTGACGAGCTTCAAGCGTAGAGAAGTCTAAAAACCCAAGATTAAGTGATTTTTTAACTTTATAGGCATACTCACCGGCTAGAAAGATGTGAGAAATGTGCGTCTCAACGTGTACAACCTCATCAACATGATGAGGATAGGCACTTGATTTTAACAATAGTTGTTCAATATTCACCATGCTCACACCTATGTTGTCGAGCCTAAATCAACAAAATATGCACATACAAAACGAACTAAAATAAGCTGAGTTTACGATTGTAAAAAACTTAGCTATACTCTTTTAATGCCGTGGTTGTACATTCTGCTCGCACTTTTTAAATGACGATTGCTTAGCTTTGACCAGGGCTGTACTTCTGGCTGATAACCTTTGTGCCAAGGCTGTACGGCTTGGGTATTGATTTTTGCTTGTGTGTGCACTGTTTGGGCATAATCTTTAGCCCACGATTGTGCGGCCATTGAAGTGCCCGCTGTTGACATCGTGGCTGCGAGCGCCATGGTGATACTTTTAAACTTCATACTACCCCCTATTTTTTTAATTGGTTCAATTCAACTATACACCTAATCGGTGAATAAAAATAGGACTGTCTTTTGGCTAAGTGACTCTTTTGGTGGTGGCTTTGTCATTCCAATAGTTGGCTTTGTCTTTTAGAATCCAACGCACACCGCCTTTTGGATCTTCGACATCGTCTTTGTATCGTGGTATTAAGTGCACATGTAAATGCATTACACTTTGTCCTGCAGCCTCGCCATTGTTAACGCCAATGTTGTAAGCATCGGGTGAGAATTCTTCATCAAGAATTTTTTTAGCAGCTTTGAGTGCTTTACCAATGGCCAGTATTTCATCATCCGTGGCTTCAAAATACGTTGCAAAATGGCGCTTGGGAATAATCAGCGTATGCCCAGGTGAAGCAGGATAAGTATCAATAAACGCTTTGGTGTGTGCGCACTCATAAATAACGCGTTCGTCTCTTAATTTACAAAAAATACAATGGTCACTCATGCTTAATCCTGTTTTAAAAAATGCTTAATTTGAGTGTAAAATTTTACCTTAAGCAAGCACAGAAGAAAGCAATGCTTGGGTGTAATCGTTTTGAGGATTGGTGAGAATATCTTGTGTGGTACCGCTCTCTAGCGCCTTGCCCTGCTTCATTACAATCACATGATCGGCAAAATAATCCACAATTGAAATGTCGTGCGTGATGATGATATAGCTCACTCTCTTTTCGCGCTGCAGGCGTAACAACAAATCGAGTATTTGCACTTTGACGGTGGCATCAAGTGCCGAGGTCGGCTCGTCACAAATAATCACTTCTGGATTAACACTGATGGCACGAGCAATCGATAGGCGTTGTAATTGGCCACCAGAGAGTTCGTGTGGGTAACGATGCATGAGTTCGGGTTCAAGCTCTACTTCTTGTAATAGTTCACGCAAATAAGTGGTGTTGGCTTGGCCTGGGTTTAAAGCCTGCAAACCTTCAAGTAGGGTTTGTGAAATACGCATGCGCGGATTAAAACTCGAGGTAACATTTTGAAAAACGATTTGCACTTTAGCGGCGTAGGATTTACGATCATAAGCGCCAATGGCTTTGTTGTTCATACTAACACTGCCCTCATGCAAGTCTAGCTGGCGCATAATGGCTTTGGCTAAGGTGGTTTTTCCAGAGCCAGATTCACCAACAATGGCAAGGTTTTGCCCTTGTTGTAGGGTAAAGTCAATCTCATCCACCGCTCGGACATAATCGGTGGTACGCTGAAATAAGCCAGTTTTAATGGGGAAGTAAACTTTAACCTTGTTCGCATCAAGTAGTACATCGCCAAAGGCTGGTTTTCGATTGCCTTTTGGCAAGGCAACCAACAATGCTTTGGAATAATCCTCTTTAGGATTTTGGAAAAAATCGGTTTTATCTTGACTCTCAATGATGCTGCCTTGATGCATTACCGCCACCCTATCTGCCATCAGTTTCACCACGGATAAATCATGGGTAATGAGTAATATCGATAATTTCCGATTTTTTCTTAAGGTTAGTAATAATTCTAATACTTGTTTTTGTGTGGTGACATCAAGTGCAGTGGTGGGCTCGTCAGCAATCAGTAATTTGGCACCACCAGCGAGTGCGCAGGCAATCATTATCCGTTGTTTTTGCCCGCCAGAAACTTGATGAGGATAGCGTGCATACATTTGCGCACTGGCATCCAGATCAACCTGTTTAAAAAGGGCTAAAACGCTTGTTTTTCGCTGTTTTTTTCTTAAATTGGTGTGTAGGGCTAACACTTCGTCTACTTGCTCGCCAATGGTCATAATTGGGTTTAGGCTGTTGGTCGGATCTTGGAAAATGAAGGCGATTTCTGATCCACGAAAATTTTGGATATTTTGCGAACGGCTTAAATCTTGACCTTGATAGCTGATTTTTCCACTCTTTTTAAGGTTTTTTGCGAGTAAATCAACCAGGCTTAAGGCAGTTAAGCTTTTTCCAGAGCCTGATTCACCCACTAAGGCAAAGATTTCACCTTGGTTAATGCTAAAGTTGGCATTATTTACGATTTTTTGTGATTTGCTGAAAATTGACAAATCTTCAACACTCAGTAAGGGTTTAGGCATCTTCATCTCCTTTTGGATCAAACACCTGACGTACGCGATCGGCAAACAGATTGGCACTCAGTACCAAGACAAACATAAAGATAAAGCTTGAGGCTAGAGGCCACCAGACCACTGGATCGGTGGATAATTCTAAGCGGGCGGCGTTAATCATATTACCCCAACTCATGGTGGTGGCATCGACACCCACACCCACATACGACAATACCGCTTCAATCAGTACCAAGCCCGAAAAATCCAACACGATTGAGATCAGCACCAAATGCATGACATTTGGCAGCAGATGATTAAACAAAATCTTGAGGTTGCTAACGCCGAATACTTTAGCAGCTTGGACAAACTCTAACTCTGAGAGTTTGAGGGTTTCGGCGCGAATCAGGCGACACAAGCCAGTCCAAGAGGTGAGTGCCAGTATTACACAAAGCAGTAATAATTTAAGGTCTGAGCGCTCTAAAGCGGAGGCATAATCGGAAGCATGTTCGTCCATATAGACTTGTAAAATCAACACCAAAGCGGCAATGAGCAAGATGCCTGGAATGGCGTTAATGGTGGTGTAGATGTATTGAATCACATCGTCAGTTTTGCCTTTAAAATAGCCGGCCATCAGCCCCAAAATAATGGCTGGTGGCAAGGCCAAAAGCGTAGTCAGTAAGCCAAATATCATGCCTGTACGAATACTTTTTACGGCCTTATAAAAGACATCAATACCGGCTTTGTCAGTGCCCAAAATATGATAATTTGGCATCATTAACACCACCCAAACACAGAAAAATACCAAGGTAAAAATGGTGGCTAACGCGGCTCGGTTACTTTGGGTATGAATGCTGGTGATTTTTTTTAAAAACAAAATAAAGCCAACAAAAATAACGAACGCATAAAACAGTGCGTTGGCACTAATGGACATCAAGTTTTCGGTATTTTCACCGGCATTGGTGATTTCATCTGAAACTAAGTTTAGGTGCACGCGTCCGCGAAGGCCGTTGTCTAAATATTCTTTGGAAAACTGCTCAAAATTCAGAGGTGTGGAGTAGGTTTTTTCTTCGGCTTCGAGTGCAGGCAGTAGCACTCTATCTAACATACTGTAAGTCGTGGCACTATTATCCAGCCTAAAATGGATAGAATCTGAGAGTCCGATTAAAATATAAAATGCAAAGACAATAAAGGCGGACAGCGCTAAAGGCTGGGCAAAGACTTTTTGCCATTTTTGTAATAAAAGCTCGTTACCGCGTATTTTTACCACGGCAACCACGCTCAAAGCGAATAACACCCAAAGCAAAAAATCGGTCCATAGCCAGATAAAACTCATTTAAACTTGACCCTTGGGTCAGCCCAAGTGTAGGAAATATCTGTTAACAAGAGACCGACAATATAGAGAATTGAGCCTAAAAATACCATGGCACGCACAATGGCAAAATCTTGCGAATTAATCGCATCGATGGTGTAACTGCCTAAGCCTGGAATAGAAAAGAAACTTTCCATGATTAAGCTGCCCATAAATAACGATGGAATCACCACAACTACCCCTGTTAAGATAGGGATCATGGCGTTTTTAAGCACGTGCTTAAAAAGCACTTGTTGCTCGCTAAGACCTTTGGAACGGGCTGTATTAACATACGGTTTGTTAATCTCTTCCAAGAAAATTGAACGATACCATCGCACCCCTGAACCAAGCCCTGCAACCACCCCAATCAGTACCGGCAACAGGACAAAACGCCAAGCCTCAAACCCGCCTTGGTAGCCTGAAACAGGGAACCAATGCCACAGCCCGGCCACCACTTTTTGCGCAATAATGATATAAAATAGCCCCGATATAGACATCAGCGCCACTGTGAAAATCAAGCTCATTCGCTCAAGCTTAGTGCCGAGCAACATCACCATCCACATGGCAAATACAATGTTGGTCATGAGTGCAATAATAAAGGACGGAATGGCCAAAGCCAATGACGGCCACATGCGTTCATTAATATCTTTGTTGATGTTTCTGCCCGAATCTGAATGACCGAAATCTAATTGGAACAAAGGCATGGATTTTTGATAAAAAATGGTATCGGTGAGTATGGCGCTACCCGAGCGATCGATGTTTAAAAACAAAGGCTTGTTGTAGCCTTTTTCTTCCTTCCAGGTGTGAATGTCAGCCTCGGTGACGTGCTTAGCACCAAGCTGTATGCGCGCCATATCATCTGGCGTACTCACCATAAAAAACAATAAGAAGGTGATTAGGTTGACGCCTAATAAAATAGGAATACTGTATAAAACGCGTCTGAATATATAAGTCCACATGGTGCTTATTTTAGCAACATTTCACAACGCAAAAGCCAGCATAAGGCCGGCTTTTTCGATAAAAAACATTTTGTTTGCTTAGGTGTTACTTCGCGGGCACATCTGCCGCTGTAGGAATGACCTTGTTGTAACCGTAGTTGCTCCAAGGTGAATTTCTGAAGCCTTTATTGTTCCATGGGCCGTTGTTAAAACCTCTGTTAGCCCATGGGCCATTACTGAAGTTTTTGTTATTCCACGGACCGTTGTTAAAACTTTTGTTATTCCATGGGCTGTTATTAAAGCTTTTGTTGTTCCATGGACCGTTGTTAAAGTTGTTGTTGTTCCAAGGACTGTTATTAAAACCGTTATTACCCCAAGGTCCGTTGTTGTTAGAATCAAACTCATCCATCATGTCTTCCATCTCTTCACTAAACCAATCGGGTGTAAATAGGGAATATGGGTTATTGCCAAAGATGCCGTTGTTACTGTTTGAGCCACCCCATGGGTTGTTGTTCCAAGGACTGCTGTTACCGCCCCAGCCTGCGGTTGCATTTAGTGCTAGGGTTAATAACGAAATTGTGATAATTTTTTTCAACTTACTCTCCTCTGTCTGTTTTAAAAAATAAAGTTTACCCCAATCCAAAAATAGAAAGTACAAATATAACACCCCTCATTGCCCTGCCTGTCTTTCCACTTTCTATCTTTGGATTAGAGGTTTATTATAAGCCATTAATTTTCATCAGACGAAAAAAAACCAGCAACAAATGCTGGTTTTTTTTCTAGCAAAAATAAATTAAATTATTTTGCTGACGCTTGTGGTGCAGGTGCTGCAGGTGCAGTTCTGTTCCATGGCGTGTTGTTCCAACGGCTATTGTTGTATGGGTTGTAACCATAACCGTTGTTATTGCTGTTGCTATTGATTTCGTCATCAATTTCATCAACCATGTTGCTCATTTCTTCCATGTACCAACGTGGATCCCAGTAATCGTACGGGTTGTACGAAAAGATACCATTGTCTTGCTGGTAACCACTGTTGTTGTAACCATTGCCCCAAGGGGTAGAGTTGTTGTTATTCCAAAAAGCGTTAGCACCTAGTGCTGCTACCATTGCAAAAATTGCGATTATTTTTTTCATTGTCATATCTCCATATACTAATTATAAAAGGAAAGAATATTATAACATTATTATATTATAAGTCAATACTATTCATTAAAATCCACTAGGGTATGGGCTGGGTGGTTGCTGAAATTGATAATTGCTCGGATAAGGGCTGGGTAAATCATAACCGCCTGTGCTGGGCGTGTTGATAGAATTAGAAAATGATTGTGCTGCAGGGGTCATAAACATTGGTGTTGGATGTGGCATGCGGTTGCTCTCTGCTTGGTAGGCTTGATCTGGGGTCGGCATTTGGCTCATATCAAAGTGTGAGGCGTTAACATTGTAAGGACGATTGTTATAAGGGTAACCGTAGCCTTGGTTGCGCTTATTGCCAAACATATTGTTGTCAGTAACTTTTTCCATCCAAAACATTGGCGTCCACACTGGCCAGTCGTTATCATCATAGCCCGAACCGTAACTGTTGAAGTCTAAAAAAGCATTGGCATTAAAACTGGTTAAAAACAAAGATGCAACAAACAATTTTTTCATCAAAAACCCCCTATTAAATTAGACTTAATTATAATACCAAATATGTCAACAAAACAGTTGTTACAAACACTTCTTGCTGAGCGAATTTTGGTGCTTGATGGCGCCATGGGCACCATGATCCAAAAACACAAACTCAGTGAAGAAGAATATCGCGGTGAGCGCTTTAAAGATTGGCCTATTTTGGTGCAAGGCAATAACGACCTTCTATCTTTAACTCAGCCAAAAATCATTCAAGACATTCACCGCTCCTATTTAGAGGTGGGTGCGGATATTATTGAGACTAACACCTTTAACGCAACTAAAACTTCCATGTCTGACTATAAGATGGAAGAATTTGCGTATGAAATTAATGTTGAGAGTGCACGACTTGCCAAAGCCGCTTGTGATGAATTTACAAGCGCAGACAAGCCCCGTTTTGTGGCGGGCGTTATTGGCCCGACTTCGCGTACTTGCTCATTGTCGCCTGATGTCAACGATCCTGGTTTTAGAAATGTCAGTTTTGATGAATTGGTCGGGGTTTATATAGAATCTACCCGCGGGCTGATTGAAGGTGGGTCGGATATTATTTTGATTGAAACCATCTTTGATACGCTGAATGCCAAAGCGGCTATCTTTGCCGTACAACAAGTATTTGAAGACAATGATGTTGAGCTGCCCATTATGATCTCAGGCACCATTACCGATGCCTCAGGGCGTACGCTTTCTGGGCAAATGACCGAAGCTTTTTACAATTCCTTGCGCCATGCCGATCCTATATCTATCGGCCTTAACTGTGCACTGGGCCCAGATTTATTACGCCAATACGTAGCCGAAATGTCACGCATTGCCAATACTTATGTATCAGCCCACCCAAATGCCGGCTTGCCGAATGAATTTGGTGAATACGATTTGGGCGCCATCACCATGAGCGAGCAAGTTGGCGAATGGGCTGAATCTGGTTTGGTGAATATTTTGGGCGGCTGCTGCGGCTCTACCCCTGACCATATCAAAGCCATTGCTGATGCGATTGAAGGATTGCCACCGCGTAAAATCCCCGATATTAAACCTGAGTGTCGTCTATCCGGCCTAGAGGCTTTTAACATTGGTGAAGATTCTTTATTTGTGAATGTAGGTGAGCGTGCGAATATTACCGGCTCTGCCAAATTCAAACGCCTGATTCTAAACGAAGAATATGAAGAAGCGTTAGACATTTGCCGTGCCCAAGTGGAAGATGGCGCGCAAGTGGTTGATATCAATATGGACGAAGGCATGCTCGATGGTAAGGCGGCCATGGTTCGTTTTATGAATCTCATCGCCTCTGAGCCAGACATTTCTAAAGTACCACTGATGGTGGACTCAAGTAAATGGGAAATTATCGAAGCCGGGCTTAAATGCACGCAAGGCAAAGCCATTGTTAACTCCATTTCTCTGAAAGAAGGCCAAGAAAACTTTATAAAATACGCACGCCTGTGCAAGCGCTACGGCGCAGCGATTATTGTCATGGCGTTTGATGAGGATGGACAAGCAGACACCCAGCAACGCAAAATCGAAATTTGCACGAATGCTTATAATATCTTGGTGAATGAAGTCAACTTCGCGCCTGAAGATATTATTTTTGATCCTAATATTTTTGCCGTTGCCACCGGTATTGAAGAACACAACAATTACGGCGTGGATTTTATTGAAGCCACCCGCGAGATTACCAAAAACCTACCTTACGCCAAAATATCGGGCGGTGTGTCTAATGTATCCTTTTCTTTTAGGGGTAACAACCCAGTGCGTGAAGCCATTCACTCGGTGTTTTTGTATCATGCCATCAAAGCAGGTATGGGCATGGGTATTGTTAATGCGGGGCAATTGGTGGTGTTTGATGACATTGATCCTGAGCTTAAAAAAGCAGTAGAAGATGTGGTGCTTAATAGCGACAAAGAAGCGGGCGAGCGTTTGGTCGATCTGGCACCAAAATTCTCAGGTACGGGTGAAGTTCAAGAAAATAAAAGAGATTTGGAGTGGCGTACTTGGTCGGTTGAAAAACGCCTAGAACATTCTTTGGTTAAAGGCATTACTGAATTTATCGACGAAGACACTCAGGAAGCATTTGATAAATTAGGCCGCCCTATTCTAGTGATTGAAGGCCCACTGATGGACGGCATGAATGTGGTGGGTGATTTGTTCGGTGATGGCAGGATGTTCTTGCCTCAAGTGGTTAAATCCGCCCGAGTGATGAAAAAATCTGTTGCCTACCTAGACCCATTTTTGGAAGATGAAAAACAAGGCTGTGGTATTAGAACCCAAGGCAAAATCCTGATGGCGACGGTTAAGGGTGATGTACACGACATTGGTAAAAACATTGTTGGTGTCGTGTTGTCTTGCAACAACTATGAGATTATTGATCTTGGGGTGATGGTGCCTGCTGAAACCATCTTAGAAACCGCCATCAAAGAAAAGGTTGATATTATTGGACTCTCAGGGCTAATCACCCCATCGCTCGATGAAATGGTTTCTGTGGCCAAAGAAATGACCCGCCGAGGCTTTGAGTTACCCCTGTTGATTGGTGGTGCTACAACTTCAAAAGCACACACAGCCGTTAAGATTGAGCCCCAATATGGCCAGGGGGTGTTTTACGTTAAGGATGCCTCTAAAGCGGTTGGTGTTGCTACTTCATTATTATCAGAAAAACTAAAACCCGCCCTAGTACAAAGCACCAAGGAAGAATATGAGCAAGTGCGAGTACGCCGTGCGAGTAAAGGAAAAACCAAACTTATCAGCCTTGAAGCTGCCAGAAAAAACAAACCCAAACTCAAGTTTGATCAAATCACTACCCCTAATAAAATCGGTGTACAGGTTTTCAAAGATTATGATTTAGCAGAAATATTCGAATTTATTGATTGGGTACCATTTTTTAGAACATGGGAATTGGCTGGGAAATT
>DQNX01000102.1 GCA_015658965.1 Gammaproteobacteria bacterium | reverse complement strand
TGTTTAAACTCCACAAAAATACAGCTACCTGTGCCGGTCATTCTTGGCTGGTATAGATAATTTTTAGCGGACTCTAGGTGCGTTAACACTTCTAAAATTTCGCCTTCTAAATCTATGGCCGCCTCAAGACAATCATTATGTGGATTGATTAACACTGAGAAGTCGGACATTTTCCCTATCTGTGGCGTCATTGTCAATGCTTTGTGCAAGAAAATTTGCTGAGTGGAAATATGTTTGTTGATTGAGACCACTAAAAAATAGTGTTTTGGCCGTATTATTGGCGTTAAGATTTCGCCAACACCCTCGGCCCAAGCGCTTTTCCCGGCAATAAAGACAGGCACGTCAGCACCAAGTTCTAAGCCTAATTTCATGAGTTGGGGTGAGGATAAATTTGTACCCCACAATGCATTCAGTGCGATTAATGTGGTGGCGGCGTTGGAACTTCCACCGCCCAAACCGCCCCCAGCAGGAATATTTTTAACCACAGAAATGCTGGCGCCTGAGTTTGTGCCGGTTGCTTTTTGCAATGCTTTGGCCGCTTTAATGATTAGGTCTTGATCTTGGGGAATGCTTTCATTGCCACTACGACGTGTAATGATGCCATCTAGGCTGATGTCGAAGCGAAGCTCGTCGCAATAATCCAATAATTGAAAAATGCTTTGTAGATTGTGATAGCCATCTTCGCGTTTGGAATTGATGTGCAAAAATAGGTTAATTTTTGCAGGTGAGCGCCAAACCTTGGCCGGTTTAGACATCAATAAAGTTGGCTCGATAATGTTTGAGTTCTTTGATGGAATCGTGAATATCGGATAATGCCAAGTGGGCAGATTCTCCTTCACGTACCATAACCGCCTCAGGTTTCCAGCGCACTGCCAGCTCTTTTAGGGTGGTAACATCGACGTGTCGGTAATGGAAAAATTGCTCCAGTTTGGGCATGTAATTGTAAAGAAATCTTCTGTCTTGGCAAATGGTGTTGCCACACATTGGGGAAGCGCTAGGGTTGACATATTTGGCTAAAAAATCCAGTGTTTGAATTTCCGCTTGTTTGGTGGATATTTCGCTGTCTTGAATGCGCTTAACCAAGCCAGAATTAGTGTGATGTTCGGTGTTCCATTCGTCCATGTTTGCTAAGACTGTACTGCTTTGATGAATCGCCAGTGCGGGGCCTTCAGCCAATACATTAAGGTCTTTGTCGGTGACAATGGTGGCGATTTCAATAATGACGTCTTTTTCAGGGATTAATCCGGTCATTTCTAAATCAATCCAAATTAAGTTTGTATCTTTATCCATTAAATAACTCCTAGCAACCGGTGCTTTCTTTGACAAAATCGTCTAATTTTTGATGGGCGGCACCACTGCTTAAAACCGCAAGTGCCGTATTAACGCCCGTTTGTAAAGATTGGGCAATGCCGGCAACGTAAATAGCGGCGCCAGCGTTAAAGGCGATAATATTTTTAGCAGAACCCTCTTTACCGTCTAAGGCTTGTTGAATGAGTGCTAATGAGCTCTCAGCGTCGTCAGCCTTGATGTCATTAAGATTGCCCAAGGGCAAGCCAACATCTGCAGGGCCGATGGTGTAAGTGGTGATTTTTCCCTCTTTTAACTCGGCAACAAAGGTATCATCAGCAATGGATATTTCATCCAATCCATCTTCAGAATGCACCACCATTACGTGTTTGGATCCAAGGCTTTTAAGCACATTGGCGATTGGCTCAACCAAAGCTTTTTCGTACACACCCATGACTTGATGGGGCGCTTTTGCTGGGTTGGTGAGTGGGCCCAAAACATTAAAAATAGTGCGTACTGCCAAAGCTTTTCGAGCACCAATTGCGTGCTTCATGGCTGAGTGATGTGCGGGGGCAAACATAAAGCCAACGCCAATTTTTTCAACTGATTTACTGATTTTCTCTGGGCTCATGTTTAAGTTTACGCCGGCCGCTTCCAACACATCGGCACTGCCTGATTTAGAAGAAATAGAGCGATTACCATGTTTGGCCACCTGCCCGCCAGCCGCCGCCACAACAAAGGCACAAGCGGTAGAGATATTAAACAAACCGAGTCCATCACCGCCCGTACCACAAGTATCAACCAAGTGTTTTGGATGGTGAATTTGCACGCCAGTAGCGAGTGATCGCATGACTTTTGCGGCCGCTGTAATCTCGGCGACCGTTTCACCCTTCATCGATAAGCCGACTAAAAAACCACCGATTTGTGCGTCGTCAGTTTTGCCCGTCATGATGTCGCTCATCACCGCGTGCATTTCCTCTTCGCTTAAGTCTTGTTTTGCAATGACTGCTTTTATTGCTTGTTGTATGTTCATTTTTTTCTCATTAATAGTTCGATAGCGTCAATGGTTTTTACCAACGCGCCGGTTAAAACACGATGACCTGTTTTTGTAACTAGTATGTCGTCTTCAATTCTGATGCCGATGTTCCAATAAATTGGGTTGATTTTATCATTCTTGCGGATGTAAATGCCTGGTTCGACAGTCGTTACCATGCCCGCTTCATATTGACGATGCTGACGGTTTTGTTGGTAGGCGCCGACATCATGCACATCAAGCCCTAACCAGTGCCCAGTGCCGTGCATGTAAAATTGTGACAAGTCGCCATCGGCTTGCAAAATGCCTAAATCAACCAGCCCCTGTTGGATAATTTGCGTGGTAATTTGATGCGGCTTAGTAATCAGTACACCGGGTTTAATGCTTTCAATCGCAGCGAGCTGTGCATCCAATACGATTTGATAAATTTGTCGTTGCGCGGTGCTAAATTTCCCATTAATTGGAAAAGTTCGGGTGATGTCCGCCGCATAGCCTTCGACTTCACAGCCGGCATCAATAAGCAAAAGATCACCCTCATTGAGGGGCTTGTTGTTTTCAATGTAGTGCAACACGCAGGCGTTTTCACCTCCAGCAACAATGGGCGTATAAGCATGTTCGCTGTTATTTTTTCTAAATTCGGCGTCAAACACGCTGGCAATTTCATATTCAAACAAACCGGGTTGGGTTTGCTGTAGGGCAGATTGGTGTGCTTGCACAGAAATATCTGCAGCCTTTTGCATCAGCTCAATTTCTTTGGTACTTTTAATCAAGCGCATTTCATGCACATGCGTGGCTAAAGATTGATATTGGGTTTTGCTCAACAATTCAATTATTTGGTCGTCTAAAGCACAAGCTTTAAAATCATAATATAATGTGCCAGCATTGTCGATTAATTGGGGCAATAAGGCTAGTAATTGATCAATCGGATAGGCTTTGTCAGCTTTTAGTGATTGTGGTGCATCCTTAATGCCCAGGCGTTTTCCATCCCAAATTTCACGTGTTGGATCTTTATCACGCAGGAAGATTGTATAACCGTTGTTTGAAAAAATCGCAACTGCTTCAGGCTCTTTAAAACCCGTTAAATACCAAAAGTCGCTGTGTGGGCGGAAAGGATAGTGCACATCACCATTCCGAAGTTGTTCTGGATTGGTACTGATAATGACTAATGCATCATCATCGAGTTGGCTTAGTAATTCTTTTCTTCTGTTTTGATGTATCATTATTTTCAAGTCACAAAGTGCTTGATTAAGATACCATGAAACACGTTCGTTTGTACCAAAATACCCCTTTGAATATTGGCGATGAATTAACGCTAGATAACGACGCCTCACATCACTTGATTAAGGTGTTGCGTTTTCCGCAAGGCCAAAACATCAGTTTGTTTAATGGTGATGGCAAAAACTATACCGCCAAGCTGCTTGATGCGAAAAAACATTGCACAGTCAAGCTGCTTGATTCGGCGCCAAATACGGCTGAATCAAAACTAAATCTAACCCTTATCCAAGGTATTGCCAAAGGCGAGAAGATGGATTTTTTAATGCAAAAGGCTGTTGAGCTAGGAGTGAATAAAATTATCCCTATTTTTACCCAGCGTTGCGTGGTCAAGCTAACCGGTGCTAAACTGATCAAACGCCAAGCGCATTGGCAAAAAATTGTGATTGGCGCTTGCGAGCAATCAGGGCGCTCGGTTGTGCCTGAAGTCGCCCACCCTATGCGGCTGGATGAGTGTTTACAACAGCGCGTTGTTAATGGTTTTGTGTTGCATCATCGTGCTGAAAAAACTTTATTAGACGTTGATGTTATCACTCAAGCCAGCATGCTCATTGGCCCTGAAGGTGGGCTCAGTGAAGTGGAAATTGCACAGGCCACTCAAGCGGGTTATCAGCCATTATTGTTAGGATCTAGAGTGCTCAGAACAGAAACCGCATCACTCGTAGCGATTGCCAATATGCAGTTGTTGTGGGGCAGTTAAAACAAATATACTGCCCATTATGGCGTGGTTAGTAGCTTTAGGGCGTCTTGAATTGGCGTTAGTACGTTGGCCAATTTTTTGCGAATGGCTGATCCAGCCAAACTGTGTGCAGAAATCGTACTAACCGCCAATTGCTCACTAACGCCAGCCAGCAGTAATCGGGCTTTAATTTTCTCATCATCCAGTCCTAGATTTTCTAAAACAGCTTGGGCCTGGGCTTGTAACGCATCGATTTGCCCTAAAGGCTGGATCATTGGGTGCGATAAGCAGCCGCCTAACACGTCTAAAGTACGATACAAAACATGTTCTTGGTTGATTTTTTTTAAGATATGCGCAATGGCTTTGAGCATAATTTGCCCTTGTTCGCTGCTCACACAATCAAGCTCTTTGGTCATTAGGCTAAGCGCAACTGTGCCATCATGGTTGGGCAAATCATCTTTCATTCGTTCAATAAATCCTACCAAAAAGGCGGGCTTCCGTTGGCCTTGGTTCCACAATCTATCTTTGGATTTTTGAGAGATT
>DQNX01000142.1 GCA_015658965.1 Gammaproteobacteria bacterium | reverse complement strand
GGTATTATTCAACAGGCATTAAAGGATTTTGCCGGTGTTGCCAGACGACTTGATCATCATGGAAAACTGAGTATTGACACACACTCAGTAGACTTATTTGATGACTACGGTCATCACCCTAATGAAATCAATGCTGTTTTTGAAAGCCTATACAGCACCTATCCAGATCGACGCTTAGTGGTTATTTTTCAACCACATCGTTATTCACGTACACGAGATCTATTTGATGATTTTGCTCGCGCCCTATCTGGCTCAGGTGCACTGATTCTATTAGACATCTACCCTGCCAACGAACAACCCATAGCGCACATTAATTCCAGCACGCTGGCAGATGCGATTCGTCAACGTTCGCCACTTGATCCCATCGTTATTAAAAGCACCAATGAAGTTTTAAAAGTACTGCCAAATGTCATTCAAAAAAACGATGTCATCTTGACTTTAGGTGCTGGTGATATCCACACTTTGGTTGATTTAATGACGCAGGAATATGCTAATTCATAACGAGTCGATGGGCAAACATTGCTCATTTCGAACCGGGGGTGTGGCGCAAGATTTTTTCATTCCTGAAACTTTAAATGGCTTATCTCAATTTTTAAAAACAAATCAAAAATCTATTTTAATGTTAGGCCTGGGTAGTAATTTATTAGTGCGTGAGCGTGGTTTTGATGGGGTTGTTATTAAGCTCAAAAACCTTAATCAACTGGAAATTGACGATCGCATCATTGTCGCAGGTGCAGGCACAACACTGGCAAAACTTTCTCGATTTTGTGATTCTAAGGGCTTGAATGGTGCTGAGTTTTTAAGCGCTATCCCAGGTAATATTGGCGGTGCATTAGCAATGAATGCAGGCGCATTCGGCAGTGAAATTTGGCAATTTGTTGATTCTGTTACCACCATAAATACCAAAGGTCTGGTCTTTGAACGCAGTTCAACAGATTTTAATATTTCTTATCGACAAGTGTTGGCCAACAATAATCATGAGTATTTTGTTGCTGCCCGTTTTAAATTTGAGAAAATCAAAAAACAAAAAAATATCAAAGTCTTACTGAGACAACGTAATGCTTCGCAGCCAGTAGGTGAAGCAAATTGCGGCAGTGTGTTTAAAAATCCAAAAGATCACTATGCCGCTGAATTAATTGAAGACAGCCACTTAAAAGGATTTTGCATCGGCGGTGCTTGTGTTTCTGATAAACATGCCAATTTTATTATCAATAAAAACAAAGCATCAGCAAGTGACATTGAAAAGTTAATCGTTCACATTCAACAAACCGTAAAATCTAAGTTTGATATTAGTTTAGAAACAGAGGTGGTCATTATATGATTGCAGTACTTATGGGCGGTAATTCGGCAGAACGTGAAGTTTCACTTAACAGTGGCGAAGCGGTTTACCAAGCATTAAAAGACCAAAACATTGAATGCTTTAAGTTTGATTGGCAAGGTGACAACCTTGATGAATTATGGTCTCAATCTTTTAACAAAGCTTTTGTGGTATTACACGGCCGTGGTGGCGAAGACGGTGTCATCCAGCAACAATTGGAACGGCGCAATATCGCTTATACAGGTACCAATTCAAGCGCTTCCAAACAATGCATGAACAAAGCCACAACAAAAGCCATATGGGGCCAACACAATCTATCTCTGGCCCCTTCTATTTTGGCTAATAGTGGCGCGCCAACACCCAATGTTGGCTTTCCACTGCCTTGGGCGGTAAAGCCAATTTTAGAAGGTTCTAGTATCGGTATTAGCAAGGTAGACGACGCACAAGAATTAACCAAAGCGCTTGAATTGGCTTGGCAATATGACGACCAAGCATTGATTGAACAATGGATTGAGGGTGAGGAATATACCGTATCCATTCTTGGTGGTAAAGCCCTGCCAGTCATTCAAATTATTGTCGACCATGGATTTTATGATTATGACTCTAAATATGATTCAAATGAAACGCAATATTTATGCCCGTGCGGATTACCAACTGAACTCGAACAACAACTGCAATCCATCGCTCTAAATGCCTTTGATGTTATGGATGCCAAAACTTGGGGGCGAGTTGATTTTATTTTAGACAAAAATCAAAAACCCTACTTGTTAGAAATTAACACCGTTCCTGGTATGACCTCACACTCCTTAGTGCCCATGGCAGCAAAAGCAATGGGGTTAAGTTTTAATCAGTTAGTTTCGATAATTCTGAATGATTAAAAATCGTAACACTCGATACAATAAGCGTAAAAAATCGCTTGGGCAATTACTACTACCTATGGCCAATGCATTGCTTTTTTTTGCAATGTTGGCTTTTATCACTTGGCGTATTTTAGAGTCTGAACCAACCGAATTTTTAAAACCACAAGTAAGCTGGGATATTGGCGGGTCTTTGTCTATTGATCAAGCAATTTTAGCGCAAAAAATACAACCCCTTATTCAAGACAAATACCAGCTCGATCTGCACGAAATCAAACAAGTTTTAGAGGCTGAGCCTTTGGTGAGCACTGCACAGGTTGAACGCTTATTTTGGAATTCGATCCAAATCAATATCCAATCTGAAGATATTGCCATGCGCTGGGAAAACACCAATTGCAATACAAAAAAACAAACTAACTGCCGAGGTTATATATCAACCAATGGGACATTGTTTATACCCAAAAAGACAATCGCATCCACGGCTGTCTTAGCACACTCAGAAGCGAATCAAGCTAAGGTCGATAAACTCTACACAGATTATCAAAATTACAAAATTTTATCGGGAGAAATGATAATAACATCGTTTTCTAGAACAAACATTGATGAACTTACCTTTAAACCCAATATTAGAGTAATTTTAGGCTACCAACAACAACAACAACGATTAAAGCACTTTATAAAAGCTTATTCCAAACTAAAACCTTCAACAAAGGTTGAGCAAGTGACGTTTGATATGCGCTACCCTAAGGGTTTTGCGATGAGTTATTAGCTTGAACTAGCTGATAACACAATGCCAAAGTGACCAATGTCCAGTAAAACAATACAACTTTAACCACCCAGCCTAATATTGGCCCTAATCCAATAATATTGGCCAATGCGGCAAATAACATACCCACCAGTGCGGGTAAGATTACCTGCAAAAAGAACAAATTCATGTGCGTTGTAAACGATAAGTTCCATTTATATTTTGCAGGTTGATCAAGCGCAATGGCAACAAAATTTAGGGTAATGGGGATAATTAAGAAAGTCACAACAAGCTGTAATAAAGGCATTTTGGTAATGACAACTGGAATGACGGTAATCAAACCAACAAAGAACGTTAGGCCGATAAATCTAATGATTTTATTCACATCTAAAACCGGCATAAAACCACTCACTGATTGTTCGCCCAACATCACTAAACGATACATATTGATAGATAGCGTGATGTAGCCATAGAAAAACAACACAAGATAAATCATCATATACTCAGGCAACTCACCACCACTAAATAATTGTTCCATCAATCCTAACAACTCTGGCACAACCATCAAAAATGGTAGAGAAATCAACAATGGAAAAACAGAAATCTCGATAATTTTTTTCCAATGCGTCAGCGCAAAGGCAAAGCCTGCTAGAAATATTTTATTAATGGGTAATGCATTCATGGTTTTATTTCATTTTAGAATTAACAACGTTGACAGTAATTTTAAGTTTTTGACCTATTTTTAAGGGGTTTTTAATATCCAGCTGATTCCATGTTTTTAAGTCATTAACACGAACATTGAATTTTTTAGCAATGGTTGATAGATTATCACCACTTTTAACACGATAAATCACTTTTCTATTGATATCAATTCCCACACTGGTAATCTTGGATAAGTCTTTATTTTTAGCAGGCTTAGCTTGCCACATAACCAGTTTTTTACCAATAGACAAGGGCTGATCATGGGTTAGATGGTTCCATTTAACAATACGGCTAATCTTGGTGTTATATTGCTTGGAGATCTGCCACAAGCTATCGCCTTTAACGACTGTGTGGATAATTTTAACACCAGTTTTTTTGGCGCTTAATCGACGTTTTTCACGTTCATTCTCAGATAATGCATAATCATTATCAGTACGCTGTGCAAGCGGCACAATCAAATACTCACCCACTTTAATCAAATTATCACTCATGTTGTTAATGCTTTTAATTTGACTTAACGTAGTTTTAAATTTGTACGCTAAAGAACTCAAACTCTCGCCCGAAGCCACCTTATGTCGTAGCCAACTTACACGAGCATTTTTAGGCTGATTGTTTAAATTTTCTTCAAAAATCTTGGCTTGATCAATCGGTAACAAAATAGTATAGGGCGGGTTACTTGGCGTAGCCCAACGCTTCAGTCCAGGGTTGAGCGTGTAGACGTCATCTAGGCTAATATCTGCCCACTGTGCAATGGTGGCTAAATCAAATTGTGAATCCAGTATTAGGGCTTGCAACTGAGGCTTGTTGTCTACTGGGGTGATGGTTTGACCATAACGCTGAGGGTGTTTGATGAGCTCTGCTACGGCCAACAGTCGTGGCACGTAACCCCGAGTCTCAGCTGGTAAGTCCAAATGCCAAAAATCAGTTTTTTTACCCAATCGTTTATTTTTAAGTATGGCTTTTTGTACACGACCAGGGCCAGAGTTATAAGCAGCAATCGCTAAAAGATGATCCCCTTTAAAAAGTTTATTAAGGTTTTTTAGATATTTAACGGCGGCTTTAGTTGATGCTAATACATCGCGCCGACCGTCATACCACCAATCTTCTTTTAAGCCGTAAAGTTTACCCGTAGAGGGGATAAACTGCCAAAGCCCTGAGGCAGTGCCATGTGAATAAGAAAATGGATAGTATGCTGATTCTACAATAGGCAACAAGGCAATTTCAATCGGTAATCCGGCTTTTTCAACTTCCTGCTTTACTAAATGTAAATAGGGTTTAGCACGTTTAGTGACGCGCGTAAGATAATCAGGATTTTTCTTAAACCAATCAATGTGCCAAAACAGCTTTTTTTGATTGGGCGCACTCAACGTATGACGATTAGAAATATATTGCCATAGGTCTGTTTCTACAATAGCTGGTTCGGCTTGTGCCAACTGAATTGGCTTTGTTTCTGGCTCATGAGTAACGCTAACTGGTTTTTTTTCAAACTCCTCTTGCGAAGTGCAAGCGCTCAGTACAAGCAAAGATACATATAAAAATCGTTTAATCAATGCTTTGTTTTGCTTGAGCATTGAGGGGAAGCAGGCGCACCATTTTTCATCAACCACTCATCTGGCGTGTAAGTATGCATTGCCAAAGCATGAATATGACCCAGTTCTTCTTTAAAAAGTTGATTGATAAAACGGTGACGATCAATCAGTTTAAGATCGGAAAAATAGTTGCTCACCACCACCAATTTAAAATGTGACTCAGTTGCAGGGCCTGAGTGATTGGCTGATTCGTTAATCACTTCTAAATGGATTGGGTTTAATGCTGTCGTTAGCTGATCAGTTAAATGTTGTTGCATGTCGCTCATTATTTTTTTCCAGTAAAGGCAAATACAAAGGCATCTGAAAAGAAGTTGTCTTTAATCATACCCTGTTCCACAAAGGTGCTGGCCACGGCTTTAACCATTGCCGGCGGTCCGCAAGCATAAATTTCATAACCAGTAAGGTCCTCAAAATCACTTAAAACACCCTCGTGTACAAAGCCTGTTTTGCCTTGCCACGCATCATTTGGCTCAGATAAAACAGGTACGAAATGAATGTTATCATTATCATTGGCCCATTGTTCAGGTAAATCCATGTATAAATCAACCTCATCTCTTACGCCCCAATACAGGTAAATTTGTCGATTAAGTTTGGTGGCAATTGCATGTTCAATAATTGATTTAATCGGACCCAAGCCTGTACCACCCGCTATTAAAATGACGGGTTTTTTGCTCTCTTCTCTAAAGAAGAAATCGCCTTTTGGGCCTTCAATTCGAAGCAATGATTTTTCTTCAAGCTTGTTAAAGACGAAATTGGTAAATTTACCATTTTCTATTTGGCGTACATGCAACTCAATCAGTCCTGAGTTTGTTGGTGCATTGGCAATAGAAAAGGCACGGGGTTCAAAGTCAGGGTGGATTAAATCAACATACTGGCCTGCCAGATACTGTAATGATTCAGCACCAGGAATCTTTAATATAATTTGAGTAACATCGTGGTTTAGGTGCTTAATACTCTGTACCTTACAAGGTAAGTTTCTAACTTCAATATCAGCCACACTGTCTAACTCATCCACCACAAGTGCTATATCTGATTTCGCCCGACATTGGCACAATAGCGCCATACCCTCTGCAACTTCCTGCGCGGTGATGCCGTTAGGTATGTCGCCTTCGTAACCGACTTCACCTTCAATGATGGTAGCCTTGCACTTTCCGCAAAAACCTTTTTGGTAACCTTAAGGGAAATTTAAGCCATGAATGAGTGCGTCATCCAAAATAGCACTGTCGCCATCGGTTCTAAAAACTTTGCCACTGGCCTGATTTTCAATTGTAAACATGCGTTTATATCTAACAAATTAAGTGCTGACATTATAATGTAGGTTATATCTCT